>JASHYS010000236.1 GCA_030042915.1 Acidobacteriaceae bacterium | reverse complement strand
GCCTGGCCAATGTCCCCCGTGCTCTCCACCGCGTAGCCCAGGCCGGCGGCGATCTCGGCGCAGGCCGAGCGCACCGCCGCGTCGGCATCGACCACAAGCAGGTGCAGCCGCACCGCCGGTTCGGCAGTTTGTGGAAAGAACTCCATAGCCCGTGTGTTGAAGACTGTATCCAGCATTGTATTCGCCTCGCGCCTGTTGGAACATCGTTAAATTCGAGGGGCCCGATTTCAGTGGCCGGTGGTCAGTGATTCTCAGTTCCCAGTTCCCTGTTCCCTAGTTTCTGGTCCCTGTCTTTCTCACCGGCAGCACGATCTCGAAACATGCTCCGCCGGCTTCGCGGTTGCGCGCGCAGATCTGTCCGCCCGCGGCTTCGACGAGGGAACGGGTGATGGCCAGACCCAGTCCGCGATGGAGAGAGGGCCAATGGCAGGTGCCCGGTTCCTGTTTGCCGCGTGTGGTGTAGCCGGAAGCGAAGATCTCATGGAGCGCGTGGTTTGCGATTCCCGGCCCGTTGTCTTCGACCGTCAGCACGAGGCACCCGGCAGCATTACCGTGTGCGGCACGCTCGCTCAGAGTCATGTGAATGCGCCCGCCGGCGGGCATGGCCTCGGCCGCGTTCTTCACCAGGTTGACCAATGCCCGGGTCAGGTCCTCGCCCGTGATGCGCACGGGCAGCGCCCCGCTGCTGGTGTCGATGGTGAGCGCGATCGACGGGCCGGCCAGCGCCGAGAGGAGGTTGCGGTTGGCCAGCAGTTCTGCGGCCAGATTGTCGACCGGAACGGCGGGCAGCAGATCGAGATTCCGGTCGATACTCCGGTCTCGCGTGGCACTTGACCCGCACGACGGGTCCGTCGCGGCTTGTGCGCTCCGATGCGCGTCCTGATTGGTGGTGAATCGGGCGCCAACATTTGTCTCGGCGTTCGGGTCGAGACTGGTATCGAAATTCGTGTCGACATTGGTGTCGAGCGCCACCAGTTTTTCGACCAGGCGGCGGCTGGCGGCGGCCACGAGCCGCAACTCATTCCCGTAGTGCGCGTACGGAGCCGCGAGCACGCCGGGCTCATCAAGCAGATCACAATAAAGCCCCAGCGCCGTGACCATGTTGCGCGCGTCGTGAGCCACGGCGGAGAGGTTCTCGTCGGGGCTGCGCAAGGTGGCGAGGGTCCGCACCACTTTTTCTACGCGAGCGCGCTGTTTGCCGGCCCTTTTCGCTCGTTCGGCGCTCGGGTGTGCCGCCTCTCCCAACTGCATCGCCGGATTCCTTTCCAGATCAGTTCTCAGTGATCAGTTCTCAGTTCCCTAATCCCTGTTCCCTGTCTTTCTCTTCCCTGTTCCCTGCTTCTCTGCCCCGCTTCCCGTTTCTGCTTCGGCGAAGGGCAATTGTCCTTTTTCTATACACGCGGCGTGCCAATCCTGAACGGATTGTCTAAGCTCTTGATAAGGGGAGGGATGATGGTTGGCGCTGGGATTTCGCGGTCGCCGCGGCAGCCCGGTGCGGTCCCATAACGGGAACGGCGCGGAGGCTCATTGGCTTCGAAATGCTGTCGATTCAAGGAGCTGGGCGAATTTCCTGATGTGGCACTCGAATCCGCGGTTTTTCCCGAATCGGACTGGAATCGTGAGCGCCGACGCAGCGCGGGCAGGTTCCCTTAGAATCCCTTCATGCAAGTCCCATCCATTTCTCTTCGGCCCGGCGGCAGAACGAGCGACCAGCTTCGTCCGCTCACTCTCACGCCCGGGTACGTGCAGACCGCCGAAGGCTCTGTCCTGGTTTCTTTGGGCAACACGCGGGTCCTCACCAATGCCACCGTCGAGCAGGGCGTTCCCGGCTGGCTGCGCAATGCCGGGCGCGGCTGGGTAACGGCCGAATACTCCATGCTGCCCCGCTCCACCGTCACGCGCACTCCGCGCGAGAGCGAGCGCGGCAAGATCGGCGGCCGCACGCACGAGATCCAGAGACTGATCGGCCGGAGCCTGCGCTCGGTGGTGGACATGACGGCTCTCGGTGAACGAACCATCATTCTCGACTGTGATGTGATCCAGGCCGACGGCGGGACGCGCACGGCGGCGATTACGGGCGCAGCCGTGGCCCTGGCTCTGGCGCTCGACGCGCTGGTGAAGGCGGGAACGCTGAAGGCATCGCCCCTCAAGCAGCTGGTCGCCGCCACGTCGGTGGGCATCGTGGACGGCACGGCGATTCTGGATCTTTGCTACGAGGAGGACGCGCAGGCCGAGGTGGACATGAACGTGGTGATGACGGCCGATGGGGGACTGGTGGAGACGCAGGCGACGGCTGAGAAAGGCAGCTTTTCGCGGGCACAGCTCAACGAGCTGATCGATCTGGCCGAAGCCGGGCTGAAGGAGATTTTTGCCGCGCAACGGAGCGTGCTCGCCAGCCAGTAGGGAGAATTCGAGCAGCCATCGGCACGGTCAATTGCCAGTTTTCGCCTTCAGCTGGAATGAATCAAAAAACCTCCCCGCCTGTTCGTAGGGCTTGCCTACCGGATATGCCACGAGCAGTTCGTAGAGCGTGGTCGTCACCAGGTAGATGCGCACCACAGCGTGGAGCTTGTCATTTTCCGCTTCAAACTCCAGTCCTGGATGGCCGTCAAGGCTGATCTTTGCCTCGCGCACAAGGTGCGTCTGAGTGTTGTCTAGCGCGCCTTGTTTTCCGCCCTGCAGCAGATCGTCTGCATTCTTTCCCGCCACGAGGTCTCCAAAATTGCTCACGCCGACCATCATGCCGGCACCTCCTTCTTCCGTGAGGTACATGCGCAGGTCGAAGCTGCCCGCAGCCGTCGGAACGCTCTGCTCCTGGATGGTGGGCGCCGAAGGAAGCGCCACGCTGAAGCCATCGGCGGGGTAATCATAGATCTTCCACGAGGAGGGCTGCCCGCCGGCCCCGACCGCTGTGACCACGATGGCGACCAGCGTTGAAGGCAGGAATAAACCTCTCTTTGATTTGACAACGGCTGATGCCGTCCGCTTCAGCTCCGGCATTTTCCATTCACCTCGTTTTTTCGCACAGGATAACACCCCTTTCGTCCGCATTGACCGCCCCTTCCAATCCCTGAGAATTGTTGCGTCGCACTACGCGGCCGGAGAATCTATTTTTGGAGGGCGGGTGTTGCCGCCCACATCGCTTTGGGGAGAATCGTTCTCATGCCTAAGAAAAAACCAACTGTAGATCGCGACGCGTCCCTGAGACAACATCTCGTTGAACTCCTCGCTGGCGGGCACGCCCACGCGGACTTCGACACCGTCGTAAAGAACCTCCCGCCGGCGCTGCGCAGCAAGCGTCCCCAAGGCGCCGAGCATTCGCCGTGGGAGGTGCTGGAGCACATGCGCATCGCGCAGTGGGACATTCTGGAGTTTTCGCGCGACGCCAAACACCAATCCCCGGAGTGGCCGGGCGGCTATTGGCCGAAGACTGCGGCCCCGCCGGACGCGAAGGCCTGGGACAAGAGCGTGCGCGCTTTTCGCCGCGACCTGAAAGCCATGTGCGGACTGGTTGCCGGCAGGTCCACCGATCTCCATGCGCGCATCCCGCATGGCGACGGGCAAACCATTCTGCGCGAAGCCCTGCTCGTCGCCGATCACAACGCCTATCACCTGGGGGAGCTAGTCCTGCTGCGGCGGTCGCTGGGAGCGTGGTAGCCTAGCGCAGCACCGCGGCCAGCAGAAGCGTCAGCACCAGGCCGGAGAGCGACAGCACAGTTTCGAGCACCGACCACGTAGCCAGCGTGGTCTTCACATCGATCTTAAAGAGCGAGCTGACGAGCCAGAAGCCCGAATCGTTGACGTGCGAGAGCAGGAGCGAGCCGGAACCGGTGGCCAGCACCAGCATCTCCGGCCGCACGCCCATGGAGGTGGAGATGGGAGCCAGGATGCTCGCGGCCACGGCCATGGCCACGGTGGCCGACCCCATGGAGACGCGCACCGCCGCCGCGAGCACCCATGCCAGCACGAGAGGCGGCATGTGAGCGTTCATCGCCACAGTCACTGCCGCCTGCGCGGCGCCGGAGGCGCGCAGAACCCCGCTCAGTCCTCCGGCCGCAGCCAGGATCACGAGCGGCGAAGCAATGGGAGCGAAGGAGTCCGCGGTCAATCGCCGCAGGCCACCGCGCGCGCGGTAGGCGGGCTCCTGGATCCTGCCGCCGAGGGTCAGCAGGGCCACCAGCGCTCCGATCACCATGGCCACATCGGGTGAACCGGCCAGATGAAGCAACTGGTTGGGCAGGCTTCCGCGCGCGGTCATCGAATCGGCCCAACCTCCGAGCAAAATCAGCGCCACCGGCAATAGGATTGCGGCCACGGCGCGCAACGCGCCGGCGGGAGCAGGACGCGCGCTCTCGTCACCCACCGCTCGCTCCGATTCTCCGGCACCGGCGCTCGACGATTCGTGCTGCGCGGCGATGGCAGGCACAGGAGCCTCGCCGGCTTCCGGTTCCAGCTTGCGGCGCCGCTTCCAGAGACGAAGCAAGACGCGTTGCACGATCGGCCCCGCCGGAATCGCGGCCAGCGCGCCCACCACCAACCCCCAGAGCAGCGCGCGGGCCAGATCGGCGTGGTACTCCGCCACTGCCAGCAGAGCGGCGGGATGAGGCGGAACCAGGCCATGCATCGCGGAAAGTCCAGCGAGGAGGGGCAAGCTCACCAGAATGGGTGGCCGGCAACTGCGCCGCGCCGCATCCACGACAATCGGCATCAGCAGCACCAGGCCCACTTCGAAAAAGACCGGAATGCCGACCAGAATGCCCAGGCAGAGCAGGGCCCAGGGCATGCCGGCAGGGCCGCACCGCTCGACCAACGCCTTGCCCAGGGCGGCAGCCCCTCCGGAGCTGGCCAGCAACTGGCCGAGAATCGCGCCCATGCCGAGGATGATGGCGATGCGCCCCATCATTTCGCCCACGCCGGCGGTGAAGGCGAGCGGAACTCTGGCGAGAGGCAGCCCCGAGGCCACGCCTAACGCCAGAGCCGCCACCGACAACCCGATGGCAGCGTGGACGCGCAGCCGTCCCACGAGGATCAGCAGCAGCGCCACCGTACCAGCTATGCAGAGCAGCAGGTATCCGTCATGGGCGGTCACGGGCGCGGGAGGCACGGGGGAGATTATAGCCGGGCGGAGGCTTCTGCTCGCGAGGCAGCAAGTGAGCCGCCAAATCAGGACAAAGGCTTGATGGGATCCCGGGGGTGGTGGTCAACTCGACAGTTGCGAAATAGTAATTCCAGGATTGCCGGTTAACCGACCGTGAGCCAAGGAGAGCCTCCCGAAATTGCCCGAGGAGCCGTTTCCACGCCAAATTGCTGCCGGATCCATCAATCCTTGCGCCTGAATTTGATTCTGGGTTTTTTCGTCTTCAAATAGCCCGATCCACTTCCAGCGAACACATCTCAGTCCGATGATGTTTCTTTTATCTGTAACTGACAGCTCATCGAGCCGTATCGAAATCTTCCTTGTACGCTTCCCAACGTTGTCGAACCCCGGCCATTATTGTCTGGTATTCCGGGTCGGCATGTAGACTGACGTAATTCTTATCGCGTTCAAACCAGGGGTAATTGACATCGCCGAGCGCGACCGTTCGTTTTAGCCAAAGAAGAGCGCGCTGTTTATCGCCGAGGAGGGCATATATTCCTCCTGTCCAGTAAGCGGCATCGCCATCGATGATCTGTTCGGGACGATATTGCAGCAGGCGGGCGTCTATCTTCTCGCGTTGTCCGCGTGATGCGTACAGAAATGCTGCTAACAAAAGCGGTGTGTCCTCCCGAGAGTCGCGACCGAGTAAAACCGCTCGATCTAAAGTGCGTTCGGCTTCATCGAGTTTGTCCTCGTAATAAAGGATCATTCCCAAGTAGGCTAAGGCTTTAAATTGATCGGGGTTAGCTGCGACGACCGAGCGCATCTCTCGTTCGGCATCCTCCGCGTTGCCGCCGTATAGCAGCATGCGAGCGTGCATCCAGTGGGGCTGAGGAATGGGATTCAGTGCGACGACTCGATCCCACGCCTGCCCAGAAAGTCCGTTGAGACCGGCGTAGTAACTCGAATACCCCAGTGATTCCCAAGCAATCGCATTATTGGGTGCCACCGCGACAGCCTGTCTTGCCGTGCGGATCGCCTCTCCCTCCTGCCCCCCCTCGCTATAAGCAAATGCCAAAGCAGTGAGTCCCTCCGACGAACGGGGATTGATCCGCAAGGCGTTCTGGGCAGCAGCTTCCGCCCGCTTGACATTTGCTTCAGCGTCCTCGAAGAAGTTTGCCGCCTGATACGCATAAAACTGCGCTTGTAATGCGTAAGCGTCTGCGAAATTGGCGTCCAATGAAATCGCGTGTGAAAGCAGGCGCTTGCCTTGCTCGATGCTGTCGATTCCTGAGTGTACGAAATATTCAGTCAAATAGAACCGCGCTTGCAGGTAATCGTTGTAGGCTTCGACGTTAGCGGTCGCAGGCTGCTCTAGAGACTTCTGCTCGCTTGGGGAGATTTCGATCCGAAGCCCTTCTACCACCTTGGATGCAACCGTATCTTCGAAGCTCAAGATGTCCGCGCTTTGTAGATCATAGCGTTGGGCCCATTTGATAGTTCCACTGCGGCCGTCGATCAGCTGAACCGTAACTCTGATTGTGCCCGCGGCACGTTGGTATGTCCCTTCAAGTACACTTTCGACATCCAATGCCTTGGCGGCCTCAACGGGCTCCGGCGTCTCGTTCGCATACTTAAGAACAGATGTCGTCGGCCTCACGGCTAAGTTTTGCAGAGAAGTCAGGCGACTGATGATGGCGTCGGTCATGCCTATCGCCCAACTGTCGCTCGTCACTCCCGAAATATCGTGGAACGGAAGCACCGCGATGGTTTGAGTCGCAGAAGATGAAATACTGCCGGCGTCGGATGAACGAGCGCGAGGTGCGCGGCTGCGAACCCCCATCACGACCAGACACGCCACTAACAGTAGAGCGGCCGTCAAAGCAAGAATCCAACGGTAGCGGGTCAGCTTGGGACTGGCCTGCGCTTGGGAAGTTGCGACAGGCACTCGCTCTGATTCCGTATCCCGCTTGAGGCGTTTCAGGTCGGCTCGTAGCTCTCTAGCGGACTGGTAGCGAATGTCGCGATCCTTTTCGAGCGCCTTGCTGAGGATGTCTTCGAACTTGGCAGGAAGGTCGGGATTCAGCCGCAGGGCGGGCGCAGGCATCTTGTGGAGAATCGAGTCTAAAATTGCGCCCGAAGAGTCGCCTCGAAACGGCCGGGTGCTCGCCGCCATCTCATACAGCACGACCCCGAAGGAGAACAGGTCACTGCGGGCGTCCAGTTCCTTGCCCAATATCTGTTCCGGCGACATGTAGGCAACCGTCCCGACGGTACTGCCTGGACTGGTCAGATGATCTTCGAT
>JASHYS010000235.1 GCA_030042915.1 Acidobacteriaceae bacterium | reverse complement strand
CGCGTCAAGGATCATGGCGTTGACCAATCCTATGATGATTCGATCATCTTAACTCGTAGCGGGATAGTCTCCTCGCAGAGCTGTCATGCGAATCTGTACGATATAAGAATTCCGGCAGAATGATCGGCTACCATTACTTGCCATGAGCGTTATGAATTCTCCGACCGCAAAGCTTCTGGGCGAAGTTGGCCTTCCCTGCAGTGTTCGCGAGCTGGCTCTAAAATCCTGGGACACCATTGTGGTGGGCGCGGGGCATAATGGGCTGGCGTGCGCCACGTATCTGGCCCGGGCCGGGCAGCGCGTGCTGGTCCTCGAGAGCCGCGAGCGCGTGGGCGGCGCATGCACCATCGAAATGCCATTCCCAGGCGTGCGCATGTCCCCCTGCGCGTATCTCGCCGGATTGCTGCACCCCCTGGTGATCGAAGAGCTGCAGTTGCCGCGGCGTGGATTCAAATGGACGCCGGCTGTCAACGGACTCTTTGTTCCTTTTCTCGACGGCGAGTCGATTCAACTCTGGGATGACGACGACCGGTGTGCGGCTGAGGTTGAGCGGCTTTCCCCGCAAGATGTGGAAGGCTGGCGAGCCATGAGCGAGGTCATCAGGCGGCTGCGAGATGCGCTCAGGCCGCCGGGAGCAGGAGATTTGTGGATAGGCGACGCGCCCACGCAGCAACAGATCGAAGAACGGCTGGGCGGCGATCAAGCGGCGCGAGCGTTGCTCATGGACTGGTCGATGGCGGATTTTGTCGGGCACTACCTGCGCGACGAGCGTCTGCAAATTGCGTACCTTGGACAAGGCGTGATCGGGACCAATGCCAGTCCGTTCGACAAGGGGACGGCATCCATTCGTTTCCATCATGCCTCGGGCCGGCTGGGCGGCATGCCCGGCATGTGGGGCTACGTTGAAGGCGGTATGGGGATGGTGAGCTTCTATTTCTGCGATGCTGCGCGCGAGGCTGGGGCAGTAGTAGCGGCAGGGACGGCAGTAGAGCGCATCATTCCCGGCGAGGGCGTGCTTCTTGAAAGTGGGGAGCGCATTGCCGCTGGAAACGTGGTGTCGAACGCCGATCCGCGCAGCACCCTCCGCATGCTCGGCGACGCCGCGGACGCCGGCTGGCGTGCGCAGGTTGAGCGCATTCCCATGAAAGGATGCACGGTAAAGCTCAACGTGCATTTGAGTGAACTGCCCAACTTCACCGCGCGCGCGGGAACCAACGAGCCGCACCACTATGGGCAGATCAATATTCCGCTGACCAAGGAGGAATGGAAGGCGGGATTTGCGGCGGCGCAGCGCGGTGAATTGCCGGAACACCTGTGGTGCGAACTCTACTTCCAGAGCGTCCACGATGACAGTGTTTCTCCCGCTGGCACACACACCATGAGCGTGTTTGCACAGTACGTGCCGTACAGATTTGCGCGCGGTAGCTGGGACGACAGGCGCGATGAAGTGCGCGCGCTGGCAATGAAGTCGCTGGCTCGATTCTGCTCGAATATCCCCGGCGCGGTGATTGACGCACAGGTACTCGGACCGCCGGATATCGAGGAAAAAGTGGGACTGTCGGGCGGCCACATTTTTCAGGGCGAGTGCCTGCCGCCGTATATGTGGGCTAACCGGCTGACCCCGCGGACTCCGATGAAGGGCGTCTATCTGTGTGGCGCGTGCACTCATCCTGGCGGAAGCGTGATCGGGATCAACGGCCGGAATGCGGCCATGGCGGTGCTCAAAGACAGCCGGTAGCGCCTGCAATCACCCATCGACCAGCGGCCGGCATGCGTCACTGCGCTCCTATTCCTTTTCCGCTCCGCTCACCAGGCCAAAATCAACAGCAATCGCCGCTTTCGACCGGCGTGCAGCCCTGATGATGGCGTACAGCGGATAAGTGAGAGTGACCACGACCAGCGCGAAAAGCGCATGCTTCAGATCGGCAACGATCACTGCCACCAGGAAACCGCTGCAGCCCAGCGTAATCCCCAGATTCGTCCAAGGGTATCCCCACATCTTGAAAGGCCGGGGCAGGCCGGGTTCCCGCACGCGCAGGATGAAGAGCGAGAGGAATCCCGAAAGGTACACCGCCACGCAAAGAATGGCGGTCATGGCAATCAGAGTTTCGTAGCTGCCGCTGAGCACCAGCGCGATCGACACCGCAGCAGAAATAAGAAGGGCTCCGCTGGGAGTGCCTCCGCGATTGACTGACGTTACCCAGGCCGGCATCAGGCCGTCACGCCCCAGCGCAAAAAGGATCCGAGACGACATCATCACACATGCGTTAATGCCGCTGATAACCGTAAGCATTGCCAGAAGAAGGATGGCCGTTCTGCCATTGCGCCCGAAAAGCTGCTGCGCCGCGTCTGCGACCGGCACGTGCGAAGCCGCCAGCCTGTCGGCCGAAAGAACGTGCAGCAGCGCGGCATTCACCACCAGAAAAATTGCCCCGCACGCCAGAACACCAAGCAGGGAGGATCGCGGCAGGCTTTTGGCCGGCTCTTTGTCCTCTTCCGCAAAATAGATGGCGCCGTACCATCCGTCGTAACTCACGATCACTGGCAGCAGCGCCGCAACCATCGCGATCAGGATGGCGGCCGGCGGCAGGTGCAGCAGGCTCTGCTGCGCACTCGCCGGGGCCGCGACACTTGAGGGCGCCACAAAGAAACAAGCGCCCACAAAAACCATGAGTGCCAGAGCCTTGGTCAGGCTTGTCAATTCCTGCGCCCGGCTGCCCCATCGCAGACCTACCCAGTTCACCAGTGCGAGAACCGTAAGGCATGCCACAGAGACCAGCCTTTCGTACGGACGCAGCGCCGGTTGAAACTCGGCAGCGAACTCGCCAAATGCAGCCCCCAGGTAGGCGATTGAGGCCGCTTGCATCATCCAGTCGCAACAGCCCACAAGGAATCCGCCGTACTCGCCAAACGCCCGTCGCGAGTAAACCAGCCAGCCGCCCGCCAGGGGAAGCGCGGTCCCCAGTTCAACCACGGCTTGCGTGCAGAAATAGGCGAAGATGCCGCCCATGGTCCAGACGGCGAAGATGAGCCACGGGTTTTTCAGCTGGCCTGCGATTTCGCCCGGAGTCAGCAGTATGCCCGAGCCAATGGTGCAGCCCACAACCACGGCAATTCCAAAGCCCACGCCAAGAATCCGCAGAAGGTGTCCCTTCGCGCGGACGCCCGGCTCGCTCAGTTCAGATCGGTTCGACCTCATGGTGCACAGCGGGGAAACGGGGAGTTTCTTGGCCCAGGGGACAATTTGATCTTAATGTGCAGGAGCGAACGCGTGCAACGTGATTGCTGGCGTCACTCTTTACGGTCCTGAAACCACTCACACACGTCAACCCGCTCACAGTGCAATCGCGTGCAATGGTTCGATGGGAATCGTAATCATGACGGCATTTGTGGTAACCTCTTTTCTATAAGCTACGGACGGTAAAGGGGATCTAAACATTCAGCCGCCGCCCATGCGTCCCCGTAATTTCATGTCAAACAGCAGCATCGCTCTTTCGCCCGACGGTTCGCCCGCTGCCGCGCCCGCCTCGTCCTCGGCTCGTCCCGCCGCCCAATCCCCGGCCTGGCTCACTTCGTTCCAGCCTCATGCCTGGCTCACCAACCGCCACCTGCAAACCCTCGTCGGCAACTTCTTTCCCCGTCCCCCATTTCGCTTGCCCGCGATCGAAGAAACCGTCGAAGTCGATCCCGCCGACGCAAGTCGCGTTCTCTGTCATTGCCACTGGCAACCTGAAGCCGTGCGCGCCGGCTGCCTCACCGCGGTCCTCGTGCACGGCCTCGCCGGCTCCTCCGATTCCCGCTACATTCGCGGCATCTCCACGCTCGCCTTCGCTGCCGGCATGAACGTGGTGCGCATGAATATGCGCAACTGCAGCGGCAGCCTCACTCTCACTCCCACTCTCTACCACTCCGGCCGCTCCGCCGACGTCGGCGCCGTCGTCCGCCACTTCTCCGCGCGTTTCGGCCTCCAGCGCGTCGCTCTCGTCGGTTATTCCATGGGCGGCAATCTGGCGCTCAAGCTGGCCGGCGAGTGGGGCGCCCACTGCGCGCCGCTCGTCGCCGTCGCCACCGTCTGCCCGGCCATCGATCTCGCCGCCGGCGCTGACGCTCTCCACGAACCTGCCAATCGCATCTACGAGTGGAACTT
>JASHYS010000018.1 GCA_030042915.1 Acidobacteriaceae bacterium | reverse complement strand
GAGAGGGTTGATGAGCGGCAGAAGCACGCTGAATGAGATGATGAAGGCCTTCCAGACAACCAAGCGGGAGCTCCCTGGAATGAATGGTAATTGGTCAGTTAGCGGAGTGAGGTTTGCAATTGATTGAGCGCGTCAATGGCGCCCTGCGTGTCGCCGATTTGCAGGCTGGCGAAGAGCTTGTCCCAGACATCGCTTTGAGCCTGGAAGTACGGCGAATTCTGGAGATAGTAGCGCGTGCCGATGGAATTCCACGTCGGTCCCAGGTCCTGATTCGGGAGCGTCGATGGCGGTAACGGCTGTTGCGGCGACGTCGATTGCGGCGAGGCCGTTTTCGTAGACGGCACGATGGGCACGGCCGCCGGCACCGGTGGCGGCTGCGGCAGCTTTACCAGCCCCAAGAGGCCGGTGAGCGATGCGGCGGTAGTGCGCGCGGCCGCTTTGTTGCCGCTCGCAAACTGGCATGCCAGAAGATCGGCCTGGCGAAGAACCGAATCAAGGGGGCGGAGATCTACATCCTTGAGGGCTGCGGCTTGCGCCTCGCAAACGTCGAAGTGATTTGCGCTCAGTGCGGACTCCTCCAGGTCAAGGCGAGCAAGCGGGTCGGGGTCCTGATTGACCAGTTGTTGCTGCAGCTCGAATGCTCGGTCGAAATCAAACGCGTAATCATGCAAATCGTCCGCGAGTTCGGCCAGCTGGTCGAGGCTGTACGCATTGCCGTTGCCGTCGAGGCAGACTGAAAGCGTGAGAGTGAAGTAACGATCGTAGCCCCAGAGCCAGCCGTAGCAGCCAAGATAGTTGGCCGGTTCGGGCTTGGGAGGGAACACCGTAGAAAAGATCTGCTTGGCGGCTTGCTGGCTGCGCGTCAACTGGTCAGCGGCCGGTTGGCCGTCGCGATTGTAATACCGCATCCCAGTCATTCGCCCGGACAAATCGTATTGAACGGTCGTCTTCTCGTACCCCGTATCCAGTTGATTCATCGCCGCGCCCTGAGCATTCAGACAGCCCTTTACGGTTTGAATACCGTTCTGGTCGTACTCGGCGACGGCGACGTAGCAGCCCGTATTTCTCTCCGCGACCGCCATCCCATCGGTGCTGAAGAAGCGTCTCTCCATGGCCAAGCCGTGATCATCCAGTTTTGAAACCTGTTTCTGAAAACCGGCGGCTTGCCATGTGGCGGCGTTGCCTGCGGCATCAAAATAGCTCAGTTCGGTAGGGTTGCCCCATTTGTCAATTTGGATGCGAGCAATGGGGGGCTCTCCGTCAGGAAGAGGCACAGGCCTGCCGTTGAGATCGTGAGAGATCACTTCGGTTGGATCACCGCGTGCATCCCTGATGTAGAGATAGCCTGCGAAGGCGCCACTTCCGGCGATGGCATTTCTGTACGCATTCAGAAACAGCACGTCGGCAGGACCGGTTTTCGAATACTTCAATTCGATGATGGTGGCTCCAAAATTGGTCTGCGGCCACACCGGGGTCAGATACCGGATCTCACTCGGGTATCCATCCGAGCTGTATTGAATGTCGAAACTGGAAGCGACGGTGGCGCCATCGGCCGCGACCACCGAAGCACGGCGGACGTTGTGCAAAGGCTCAGCCTCGGTGGGGGCGTAGTTGAGAGCAAAGACCATGCGGTGCTGTTCATCGAGCGCCACCTCGTGGATAATCTGGCCCTTTTCGTCGTAGGTGAACTCAAGCCGGCAGAATTGGCCGTTCTGACCGTTGGTGGGAAAGAGGATCGAGGCGTCGAGCTGCGAGTCCATGATGAGATGGTCGTAACCATTGACCGCTTCGACGGCCGTTATCTCTCCGCGAAAACCTTTGCGGTAGACGCGCAGCGACTGGGAGCGATGGCTCACCTCGTCCCTGGACAGGCGCCCAATGACCTCATACGAGCCGTACTTCCGGTTCAAGTTGGCATAGTACGAAGTGGTCTGATGCATGTAGGCAAGCCAATAGAAGGCCGCCAGCCCCGTGAGGAGCAATGCCGCGGCCGCCACGAGGGCCGTTCTGATTCTTGCCACGCGGAGCTTGTGCTGCAGCAGTGCGCGCTCGCGTTGTTCCCGCCGTTTCAGCACCAGTTCAGTGAGCAGATCGTGCGCCAGCTCCACGTGACGCGTGCCGAGGCGGTCTTCGAATCGGAGCAAGTGGCGGTCGACGAGTGTTTGCAGATCGGCGTCGGAGACGTTCTCACGGTGCGCTTCGTCGACGGGCAAAGTGGCTCGAAATCCCGCCGGCGTAACCAGGTGTTCCTCGACAAAGCGGCGCACGGAATCACTGAGTCCCCTGAAGCTGCCATCGTAGAGCGACTCGAGGATTTCTCCTTTCTCAGAGGCGACGAGCTGGCGGGTAATCTGCGTCTGGCCGGCGGCGGCCATGCGCTCGAAAAGCTCGTTGCACATCACGTTGAGATAGGCCGGCTCGACCTCGTCGGCGGCTCTGTCTGGGCCTTCGCCGCGGCGGCTGGAGATGACGGCCGCGATGATGTCGCGCGCCACTTCATCAGTAACCCACTGTTTACCGGCGTTGCGCACGATCAACAGCCCGTGTGCAGCGTCGAGCGGGCCCAGCGCGAAGCGGTTGCGCATGACGGCGGGGAGAATGGGCCGCAGGGTATCGAGCCGCCACACAAAATCTTCGCGCAGCGAAAGGACGATCTTGTAGTCGGGGGCTCCGGCCTCAAGCACCTGCCGTTGAGGAGATGCTTCTGCGCTTTGACGCACGGCCTCGGGAATGCGGTTTTCAGCAAGGTCGGCCAACTGCGCGAGAAGCTCGGAGTTTGCCTGGCGATTGCTGTCATGGGTGAAGATTTCTTCAAACTGATCGAAGACCAGCACAGGAATCAGCCTGTCGTTGCGCGGTCCCCAAAATTGCACGCGATGGAAATACTCCCAAAGCGTCTCCGCTGCCGGTCCCGGCTGCGCGCTCTCGATATCGATTCCGCTCTCGCGCGCGGCAGCCTCGGTAAGCGCCTTGACTTGTTCGACGGGCGCAGAGGCCTGCGGCGAATAGTCGAGGCGCAAAACCACGGGGAAGAATCCTTCGCGGCGGAGGCGAGGAAATACGCCGGCGCGCAAGAGAGAGGTTTTTCCCAGGCCCGAGCGGCCGAAGAGGACGGTGAGCGTGTCGCGCTGGATGAGTCGAAACAGCTCCCCGGTTTCTGCCTCGCGCCCGAAGAACAGGTGCGCCTGCTCCTCGGTATAGGAGATGAGTCCGGGCCAGGGATTCTGCGTGTGCGGGAGAGGAGGGGCGGCCGTGCTCATCGCGGCCTCCGGAAATTGCGGATGCCGCGGCTGAGGGCTTCGATGAACTCGGGCGGAACGCGGCCGTCGCGCAGGCGCGTCCACTGCACATCGCTGTAAGGACGATGCACGAATGTTGCTCCCGAGGGCGTGTCGTCAATGACCAGCGGCTGAAGATAGCGATCTTCCTTGCGCCTTTCCATGGCCGCATCCTCAGCCTCGTGCCATTCCCTCCACAAGAAGCGCGGCGATGAGCCGGAGCGATCGAGCGCCCGCGAAATGATCGGCACAAAAAACGCCGCTTTGTGGATGTTCTCGCGGATGGTCTGCAGGTATTCGTTGCCGGGATCGGCAGGAAGCTCGCGCTCGTCCATCCAGGTGTCGATATTTTTCTCTTCCAACTGCGCGCGGATGGAGCGGACTGCGGCGCGATCCTCACTGGCGTAGCTCAAGAAGACCGCTCCGGATTTGAATTGGGGAGCAGGGCCTGTGGGGCCGGCCGATGCATCGGCCGGATGGCGCGGGCCGCGAGCCTGCCACAGCGTGTAGAGCTGCTCAGCAAAGTCAACCGGCGAAATGGAAGTGATGACCTTTGCCCGGCGGCGGTTCAGGTACTCGACCAGTCCCGGCTCGCAGTACTGGCTGACGTAATACATATTGATGGTTTCGGGATAGCGGCGCCCATTGATGGCGTGGATGAAGAACCTTCCCAGCCAGTCGGGCATGTTGCAGCCCAGGAGCAGCACGGTCTTTCGCTGCAGGTGATCGTAAAGATTCTCGGGCGCGTATTGCGGGTCGAGTAACGACCAACTGTACTCGATCAGATCGTCTTCAGTCTTGGCGAAGGTTCCGTCGGAGGGGCTGGAAGCTCCGAAGAGGTAATACACGCCGGGAATGGGGTCGTGAAGAAAGCGGTTGGGCAGATCGACTGCGCTCTTAACCCCCCGCGGCGTGAACTTGATTTGCTCCACGTCAATGCCCGGGCGCGCCTGCGACAAGGCGTGGAACATGAGGTGGTCGATAGTGGTGGTGATGTAAAGCGAGAAATCGAGAATACCGGCGAGCTTTTGGAGCGAATCGGGGACGGGCCAGGGGCGCCGGCGCACCACGTCGTCGATGTCGTACGCGAGTTCGCCCGCATTCTCTCGCTGGCTGAGCAGGTTGGCGACATCGTAGATCGTCCAGCGGCGTGCGCCTTGGGGGCGAACAATCTGGGTCTGCGCCGCCAGCATTGCAGCCCAGGTTTCATAGAGAGGCGCCGGCTGGCCGTTTTCGTCCGGCGCTATCAGCAATTCGGGCCCCAGCACCGGAATCACGTAGCCGCCCAGAATGAGGTTGACCAGCTTTTCCCATTCGCGCTCGTTCATCTCCATTGAACCAGGAGCGCTGAGTTGAACTGGGAGCGGTCCGCTCATGCACCATCCCTCAATTTCGAGACTCGCGCCGCGCGAACGAGTTGAAGCTCGGGAGTACGACCCCGGGACAACAACCCCTTGCGCGGGCCGGTTTCAGAGTTATTTCCAATTGATGAAGTTTGCTGCGCGCTGCGGGGGACGATCATCAATATAGCACTCGTCCGCACTGTGGCAAAGGAGTTCATGGGTTGGGAATTACGGGGTGAGCGCTGCACCAGCGGCACTTGAAAACCGCGATGGGCGAGGGGCCGGCGAATTCAGACGGCCGCAACGGAGACTTTGTGGTGTGAAACGGAGCAAAGATGCGGCTGGTATTCTGGATTTGATGGCCGAAATCACGATGAAAGCAGACATGAGCGCCGGCAGGATGAACGGGTTGAGGAGAGGCGCAGTGCGTGCGGAATGGCGGGTTGCGGTGGGCGCTGGAAGTCTGCCGGCGCGGACGGTGTGGCTGCTGTTGGCGGCGGTGTGGACGACCATTTACTTTGCAACCTTATTCTCGCCGCCGCTTATGGACGACGTAGACGCAGCGCACGCCCAGGCCGCGCAGCACATGGCGGAAACGGGCGACCTGATCACGTCAAAGATCAACGGCATCCGCTATATTGAGAAGCCGCCGTTGCCGTACTGGGCGGTGGCGGGGATGTACCGCATCTTCGGCGAGAACACGTTTGCCACGCACCTTCCGAATGCGCTGGCCATGCTGGGGCTGACGTGGCTGGCATGGCTGTGGACGCGCCGCGTGTGGGGTGAACCCGCCGGATTGTATGCCGGGCTGGGCGTGCTGACCTCAGTGGGATGCTTTCTGTTTACGCGTTTCATCATTCCCGAGTCAATCCTGGCTTTTTTCATGTTGCTGGCGCTGTATGGGCTGATTGTGGGGCTTGAGGATCGGCGACCGGCGTGGATTTACTGGTCGTGGGCGAGCGTGGCGCTGGCGCTGCTGACGAAGGGGTTGATTGCACCGGTGTTTTTTGCGGGCGCAGCCATTCCGTATCTACTGTTGACGGGGCAGTGGCGAAGATGGAAAGATCTGCGGCCGGTGACGGGGGTGTTGCTCTTCCTGGCGATTGCGGCGCCATGGCACATTCTGTGCGGCATCATCAATCACGACCAGGGACACCCGGTGGGGAATCATCCTACGATCGGCAACGTTCACGGATTTTTCTACTTCTATTTCATCAACGAGCACGTGTTGCGGTTCTTCCACCTTCGCTATCCGGACGACTACAACAAGATGCCGGGGTGGCTCTATTGGCTGGCGCACCTGGTGTGGATTTTTCCATGGAGCCTGTTTTTGGGTGCTGCTGCGGCAGCGGCGTGGAAGACGCGGCGAAGCTGGCTGAAGCATTTGCGCCACGATGCCGGTGACACGGTGGGCTTTTACCTTGACCACGCGATGCGCGAGGACGTGGGCACGTTCGTGCAGCGGGTGAAGTTCCGCGCGCGGAGCATCTGGCTGCTGAGCCTGTTTGCGGCCTGGACGCTGGTGTTTTTTTCGATCTCGACCAACCAGGAGTACTACACGTTTCCGGTGTGGGCGCCGCTGCTGATGCTGATTGCGGGCGTGATGGCAGAGACGGAGGAGGGGCGCGGCGCAGAAGGCGGCGGAGCGGCGGTGAAGACGGCTTGGCTGACCGGCGGGCAGACGGTGTTTGCCGCCATCGGGTTGCTCGCCGCCACGGCGCTGGGCTGGGGCTTGTGGACTTCGCGCCATTTGCCGTATGTGGCAGACGTGGGATCGCTGCTGGCGCATCGCGGAGTGGGCGACTACACGCTGTCGATGTCGCACCTGTTCGACTTGACGGGCGAATCGTTTGCAGCGCTGCGGCTGCCGGCGGTGATGGCGGCGATTACGCTGCTGATCGGACCGCTGGCGGCGTGGGTGCTGCGGCTGAAGAAGAAACATCTGGCGGCGACGGTGAGCGTGGCGCTGACGATGACGGTGTTCTTTGTGGCGGCGCAGATTGCGTTTGTGCGCTTTGAGCCCATGCTGAGCTCGAAGCCAATGGCCGACACCATCATGAAGGACGGAACGCGCAACGACACGTTCATTATTTACGGGGAGCAGTCGTCAGGTTCGTCGGTGATTTTCTACACGCAGGCATTCTTTCATCATCGGCCGGCGCTGCTGGTGCTGCCGCGTTGCGGGCAGAACGGCCAAGGCACGACGCTGCTGTGGGGATCGTGCTATCCCGATGCGCCCGACATTTTCCTGAACGACCGGAAGCTGGCGGCGATTTGGGGCGTGGGCGAACGCAAGTGGATCTTTGCCGAGGATCCGGATCGCGACAAGGTGGAGCATGCGCTCGCCGGGCGGCTCTACCCGGTGCAGACGCTTGCCGACAAGACGCTATGGACGGATCGGCCGCTCAAGTAAAGCAGCTTCTAGCTTCCAGCTTTCAGCCCGTCATGCTGAATTGGTCTCCCACCCTAAACGCAAACTACGCGTTTAGGATGGGGCACCCCAGCTTCCAGCTCGTCGTGCTGAATTGGTCTCCCACCCTAAACGCAAGCTACGCGTTTAGGATGGGGCACCCGTCGCCATTATTTTGCGGCGCATTTTGCCGATCCACAGCGCGCTGCGCGCTCTAAATCGTCGCTTCACGCTTAGCGCCTTCTGCGTGCTATGATCAGTCGTCAATCTCCAACCATGCTACGGAGTAGCCAGGAGAAGACCCATGGCCCCCTCCTCAAAGTCCCGTCGCTCTCGGAACTACGCAGTGGTTGCGTACGCAGCTACCGTCAC
>JASHYS010000234.1 GCA_030042915.1 Acidobacteriaceae bacterium | reverse complement strand
TGCGAGCACGCCAGCGTTCCCGCGGCACCGTTATTCAGTCGTAAAAATGAGTTGCAGTCGTCGTCGAGCTTGCGGCCAGGGACTACCGTGCGCAGCGTGGCATTGATCGCGGTCACTTTGAGCCCGCTCACGTACTCGAGCAGATGAAAAGCGTGTGTGCCGATGTCGCCAATGGCGCCCCCGGCTCCGCTGCGCGCCGGGTCCGTGCGCCATTCCGCCTGCTTGTGCCCCGTCCCTTCAAGCGGCCCGCTCAACCATCCCTGAAAATACTCCACCGCAACCTTGCGAATTGCGCCCAGCTTGCCCGCCGCGCATATCGCGCGCGCCTCGCGCACCATCTGGTAGCCGGCGTAGGTGTGCGTCAATCCGTACGGCAGCCCGCTCTTGGCCACGGCCACTGCCAGCTTCAGCGCCTCCTCGTAGCTCGCCGTGGCCGGCTTGTCGCTCATCACCGGAATGCCCGCGTCCAGCGCAGCCAGTGCAATCGGCAAATGCAAATGGTTCGGCGTCACAATGGCCACAAGGTCGATGGCGTCGGCGCGTCTGCGTTCGGCTTGCAGCATCTGCTGGTAATCGCCATAAGCTCGCGCGGGATCGATGCGGTAGGTGGCGCCCGCCTGGCGCGAGCGCTCGGGTGATTGCGAGAACGCTCCCGCCACCATCTCGATCTTCCCGTCCATCTCCGCTGCCATGCGATGTACAGGGCCGATAAACGCGCCCGGTCCTCCGCCCACCATCCCCATCCGCAGCTTGCGTTGCCCCGCCATAGCTTCCCTTTCCGTGGATTCCGTAATTCGGGCTCTTGCACAGAAATGAAATTTCTCTCGCCACACAGCCTAAATGATCGCTCCGGCTTGAGTCCTGCGTGGCAGCTCGCTGACCGCTCCCAGCCCCTTGCGTTACAGTATGGTCTTGGCGATGAAACCTATGTCGATTCCCGACCCCGCGCGCCGCTGGGATTGCGTCAGCCTGGGCGAAGTGATGCTGCGCCTCGACCCCGGCGAGATGCGTATCCACACCACGCGCCATTTTCAAGCCTGGGAGGGCGGCGGCGAATACAATGTTGCCCGCGGTCTGCGCCGCTGCTTCGGTATGCGCACCGCGGTCGTCACCGCGCTGGCCGACAATCCTGTCGGCCGCCTCGTCGAAGACTTCATCCTCGAGGGCGGTGTCGACACTTCGCTTATTCGCTGGGTTCCCTACGACGGCGTCGGCCGTACCGTCCGCAATGGCCTCAACTTTACCGAGCGCGGTTTCGGCGTGCGCGCGGCGGTTGGCTGCTCCGACCGCGGCCACACTGCCATCAGCCAGGTCAAGCCGGGCGACTTTGATTGGGAATCGATTTTCGGGCCGGGAAATGGAAGCCGTTGGATGCACACCGGCGGCATCTTCGCCGCGCTCTCGGCGTCCACGGCCGAAGTCGCCGTTGAAGCCATGGACGCCGCGCGCAAATACGCCGCGCCCATCTCTTACGACCTGAATTACCGCGACTCGCTCTGGAAATCCATCGGCGGCAAGACGAAGGCGCAGGAAGTGAACCGCGAGCTTGTGCGCAAAGTCGATGTGCTTCTCGGCAATGAGGAAGATTTCTCGGCCATGCTGGGCATCACGATCAAGGGGGTGGGCGAAGATTTCGCCGAGCTGCCCATCGCGGGTTACGAAGCGATGCTGCGCGACGTGGCGGCCGCGTATCCCAACCTGAAACTCGTGGCCAGCACGCTGCGCACTGCGCAAAGCGCCAGCCGCAACGCGTGGGGCGCTATCGCGCTCTACGAGGACAAAGTCGTCCACGTGCCGCAGCGCGAAATCGAGATTTTCGATCGCGTGGGCGGCGGCGACAGCTTTGCCTCCGGCCTGATTTACGGCCTGCTTGCGGGCAAAGGCATTGAGTGGGCGGTGAAATGCGGCGTGGCGCACGGCGCGCTGGCCATGACCACCCCCGGCGACACCAGTATGGCCACGCTGGCCGAAGTCGAACGGCTCATCAAGGGAGGCTCAACACGAATCGCGCGGTAAATCAGCCACTGGCTTCCAGCTCCCAGTTTGATTTTGGCCGGTCCAACAGCTTCGCTCGACCAGGAAAAAGCTAGAAGCCGGCAGCTAGAAGCTCGCAGTGAAGGAGCCGGCGTTATTGGAGAAAAATGCCCGAAACCACGCAGCAAATCATCGAACGCGTCGGCCTCATTCCTGTTCTGCGGGCGAAAAGCGTTGCCCAGGGCCGCGCCGTGGTCGATGCCATGATTGCCGGCGGCGTTACCGTGGTCGAGGTCACCATGACCGTTCCCGGAGCTATCGATCTGCTCAAGGAACTGAAGAAGGCTTACGGCGCGGACCTCCTGCTCGGCTCGGGCACTGTGACCACTGCCGACCAGGCCCAGGCCACCGTCGATGCCGGGGCGGAGTTCGTCGTCAGTCCGAGTTTGCATCCAGAGGTGATCCACACGACCAAAACCAATAAAAAGATCTCCTGTCCCGGCGCGCTCACGCCCACCGAGGCCATTACCGCGTGGAACGCCGGCGCCGACTACGTGAAAATCTTTCCCTGTTCGGCTGTGGGCGGCGCCAGCTATTTGAAAGCGCTGCTCGCGCCCTTCCCACATCTCAAGCTCATTCCCACGGGCGGCGTCACATTGCAGACGGCTGAAAGCTTCATCAAAGCCGGTGCGCGCGCCCTTGGCGTAGGCAGCGACCTGGTAAATCTCGCCGCTGTCGATGGCGGCCATCCTGAAACCATCACTGAAACTGCCCGCGCGTATTTGAAAGTGATTGCCGACGCGCGGAGGTAAGCGCCGGACAGACATAATAACCATGGAGGTGCCTTGTGCCTCAAGCCGTCAAAACTCGCATTCTTCGAATCGGCCGCAGCCAGGTGATCCGCATTCCGGCCCAGTTTCGCTTCAAGACAGAGGAGGTCTACGTGCGCCGCGACCCCCGAACTGGCGACGTGATTCTCTCCCCTCTTCCAGCCACTTGGGAAGAAATCTTCGCCGCTCTCGACCAGGCCGGCTTTCCTGCGGATTTCATGGCCGACCGCTGAGCAGGACTACGCATGACCGCCGATCCATTCCGCCTCGACCGTCGCATCGCCCTCGTTACGGGCGGCGCAAGCGGCATTGGTGAAGCCACGGTGAAGGAGCTTGCCCGCGCCGGAGCCGAAGTTTGGATCGCGGACATCAATGCGCCCGCCGCTGAATCTCTCGCGGCCTCCGTCCCTCATGCGCACGCGCTGCACCTCGACGTCACGAGCGCCAAATCCATCGCCGCGGCTCTCGCGCAGATCGAGTTCCTCGACATTCTCGTCAACAATGCCGGCGTCGGCCACGTCGGCTCCATCGAGACTACCGAGCCTGAAGACTTCGACCGCCTGATGAACGTCAACGTGCGCTCGGTCTATCTGGTCACGCGCGCCTTTTTACCCATGCTGCTCGCCGCGCAGGAGCGTCATCAAGCGCTCGGCGTCATCGTCAACGTTGCCTCTGTCTCCGGCCTGGTCGGCATCAAAGAACGCTTTGCCTATTGCACGAGCAAAGGCGCGATCGTGGCGATGACGCGCCAGCTCGCGGCCGAGTATCCGAAAACGCTGCGCGTGAACGCCGTCTGCCCCGGCACTGTGCAAACACCCTTCGTCGAACAGTACCTGGAAAAATTTCACAAGCACAACAAGGAAGAAATGCGGGCTGAATTGCGCGCCCGTCAGCCCCTCGGCCGCCTCGGCCGCCCTGAAGAAGTTGCGTCCGCGATCCGATATCTCGCTTCGGACGAGGCTGCCTTCGTTACCGGCACGCTGCTCACCCTCGACGGCGGCTGGACCGCAGCCTGACGCCACGCGCATTTACACTGCAACATAGAGGTCGCCGATGCATCTGGTCTCGTTTTCCCTGGCGGGCGGTAATCCACGGCCGGGTGCGCTCATTGAAGACACCGGCCTGATCGCGGATTTGTCCAATGCGGGATATGCCGACACGCTGGCCGTCATCGCCGCCGGCGTTACCGCCATCGATCAGCTCGCCAAGCCCAGTGCCCTTCTCGGCTATCGGCTGAGCCAGGTGCGCCTGCACGCGCCGCTCATCAACCCTCCGCGCGTCTTCGCCATCGGATTGAATTACCGTGACCACGCCGCCGAATCGAAAATGGAGCTGCCCGCAGTACCGGTGGTCTTCTTCAAGCTGCCCACCGCGATCGCCGGCCCCGGCGACGCCATTGTGCTGCCAAAAAACTCCAATGAGCCCGACTACGAAGCCGAATTAGCCTTCATCGTCGGCAAAGGCGGCTATCGCATTCCCGCCTCGGCGTGGCGCGAGCACATCTACGGCTACACCATCATCAACGACGTGAGCGCGCGCGACGTGCAGCGGGCCACCTCGCAGTGGTCACTGGCCAAAAGTTTCCCCACATTTTGCCCCATGGGTCCAGCCATCGTTACCGCCGATCAGATCGCCGACCCGCACCAGTTGCCCATCCGCCTCGACATCAACGGCGAAGTGCTGCAGAACTCCAACACACGCGAGCTGATCTTCAAAATTCCCGAACTGATCGAATACATCTCGTCGATCACGCCGCTGCTGCCCGGCGATATTGTTTCTACCGGGACGCCCTCAGGCGTAGGCATGGGCCGCAAGCCCCCGCGCTGGCTCAAGCCGGGCGATACCGTCACCATCGCCATCGAAGGCATTGGCGCGCTCACCAATCCGGTCGTCGCGGAATAGCTTTTCCAAACAAAGGGCCCGTCGCTGGCGCGCCGGCCCGTTACCCCGCCGTTTCGCCCGCCTTTGCTTCGGCGAACAGCCAGGCGTACAACACCACGCCGACGTAACACACCACCGGCACGAGGTACGCGGCGCGCAAACCCGACGCCGAGTAAAGAATGCCCATCACCTTGGTCAACGCCCATCCGCCCAGAATCGCCATCACCTGCAGTGATCCAGCGGTCTTGGTCTTATCGCCCATGCCCTTCAATCCCAGCGCAAAAATCGTGGGAAACATGATCGACATGAACAGGCTGGTCATCAGCAGGCAGCCCATGCCCAACCAGCTTGGATACACAACCGCCACCAGGCACAAGGCCACGTTCATGACCGCATAGAGCACCAGCATCTGCCGCGCATGAAAATGCTTCATCAGCCAGGCCGAGCCGAACCTGCCCACGGCAAAGGCCGCCAGCGTACCTGTCAACATGTAGCCTGCGGCCTTGTCGCCCACGCCGGTTGCCGACTCCACATAGAGGATGAAGTAGCTCCACGTTCCTACCTGCGCGCCTACATAAAGAAACTGCGCCAGCACGGCGACAACAAAGTGCCGCTGGAACAGCCGCACCTGCATGCCGCCCGAGTCAGAACTTTCTGAAGTATCCTCCGTCGCTAATGCCGGAAACTTCGTGGCCAGGACCATCAATCCCCACAACAGCGCCACGCAGCCAAGAACAAGGTAAGTGGGTACCACGCGCAAAGTTTCCGAGTGCAGGTAATCCTGGTAGGTTCCCGCCGCTTTCATGGCGGCAATTTGCGTGCTATTCCATTCGCGGCCCGAGAAAATGAACCGTGTCCCCACCAGTCCGGCAGTGATGGACCCCAGCGGGTTGAACGCCTGCGACAGATTCAAGCGTCTCTCGCTCGAACCCGCCGCGCCCAGCTGCGCGATGAATGGGTTGGCTCCGGTTTCAAGACAAGAAAGCCCACAGCCGATGACAAACTGCGCCAGCAGGAAAAACGAATACACGCCCGCGTGCGCTGCGGGATAAAACAGCCAGCAACCCGTGCCCATCAGCACCAGGCCGGTGATCAATCCGGCCTTATACCCAAACCGGCGCATCATCTGCCCGGCCGGAATCGCCATGAGGAAGTACCCCACGAAAATCACCTGCAGTTGGGCTGCACTGGATTGGTTGATCTGGAATGATTTGATGAATTGCCGGATGAGGATATCGGTGAGATTGTTGGGAATTGCCCACAGGAAGAACAGCGGTGTAACCACAAGAAAGGGCAACAGCCGTCCCGCCGGGATCAACGGAGCGTGAATGTCCTCGTGGCTTGGCGCAGACGTATTTCTCATCGATCCCGTGGAGATGCTCACCATGGATGCTTCCTTTTCCAGTCGCTCTCACCCTTTCTATCCAATCGTCCGCAGTGCTGGCAACACTGTAATCGTTGGCGTTAACGTTACTTCTTCCCTCGATGAGCACTCGTCAGAGGCGCAAAAGCGCGGCAGCGCCCTATAATCCGTGCCTGAGGTGTTGCACTGGGCCCTGTGAGCGCCCATGGGCATGACCGAAGGTGAGACCGTCAACCCGATCGAATCGGCGCGGCGCTTCTACGCCGAAGAGTTGTTTCGCGTCAACCACCTGAATTCGCCGGCGCTCCTGGAGGCATTCGCCACCGTGCCGCGCGAGCGCTTTGTTGGTCCCGGGCCCTGGGTCATTCAAAGCAGCGGCGCCGGCTGGATGACTGAAGACGCCGATCCGCGCCAACTGTATCGCGATGCGCTCATCGTGCTCGACGAAGCCAAGCATCTGAATAACGGCCAACCCAGCCTGTGGGCCATTCACTTCAGCCTGCTC
>JASHYS010000233.1 GCA_030042915.1 Acidobacteriaceae bacterium | reverse complement strand
CAGGCACGTGGGGCGGGCGCACGTCATGGGGCGCAGGCAAGGATGGCGAGATCTACGACATGGCGCAATGGTATCCGCGCATGGCTGTCTACGACGACCTGCGCGGATGGGACACGCTGCCGTATATCGGGAGCGAGTTTTACCTCGAGTACGGGAACTTCGATTATTACCTGACCGTGCCGGCGGCGATGATCGTGACCGGTTCCGGCGAGCTGATGAATGCCAAAGATGTGCTCACGCCCGAAGAAATCGCCCGCCTCCAACAGGCGCGCGGCAGCGACAAAACGGTATTCATCCGAACCCTGGCTGAGGCCCAGTCAAAAGCAGGAAGGCCGAAGCAGGGGGGAACGCTCACCTGGCACTTCCACATGGATCACACGCGCGACGCCGTTTGGTCGGCGTCAGACGCTTTTGTTTGGGACGCAGCGCGAATGAATCTGCCCGGCGGAAAGACGTCGCTGGCCATGAGCGTCTATCCGCCTGAGAGCGCCGCGCCGGATGCATGGGGCATGTCGACTGCGTATGTGAAAGACACGATCGAGCGCTTTTCCGCGCATTGGTATCCCTATCCCTGGCCCACGGCCGTCAGCGTCGCCGGCTACACCTCGGGAATGGAGTATCCGGGGATGGTCTTCGACGGCATTCACGACACAGGTAAGCAGCTCTTCTGGATCACGGCGCACGAGATCGGGCACAGCTGGTTTCCCATGATCGTGGGATCGAACGAGCGGCGTCATGAATTCATGGATGAGGGCTTCAACACTTTCATCGATATTGAAGAGTCGGCGATGTATGAGGGCGGCAAGTACGGGCCCAAGCGCGATAGCGAGTATTCGGCAGGCGGCGAGCCGCCCGACATGATTCTGAAGGTGCTGGACAACGCGCAGGCGCCCAACCTGATGGCGCCGGCCGATTCGTATGGATTTCAGGTTGGGCATCCCGTGAATTACTTCAAGGGCGCCTACGGCCTGGTGCTGTTGCGCGAGCAAATCCTGGGACCCGAGCGGTTCGACTGGGCCTTCCGGAAGTACATTCGCGACTGGGCCTACAAGCATCCGTCGCCGTCGGATTTCTTCCGCGAGATTCAGAGCGAGAGCGGGGAAGATTTGAGCTGGTTCTGGCGCGGATGGTACCTGGAGAACTGGAAGTACGACATTGCGGTCGACAAGATTGATGGCGGCAGCGTGACGTTGAGCAATCGCGGTCAACTGGTGCTGCCCACCACCGTGGAGGCGACTTTCAACGACGGGAGCAAGACGCGGGTGACGCTGCCCGTGGAGACGTGGATGCGGACCGGTACATATACATGGACACCGCAGAGCAAATCACCGATCGCGATGGTTGTGGTGGACCCCGACCACGTGCTGCCCGATGACGACCGCAGCAACAATGTGATGAAAGCGCCCTGACCGGAGCTAGCGGTCATGGAGTCGGAGGGAGCAGCAGCCTTCAGGCTGCTGAATTCTGCGCAAACGATCGAGGCGGCTTCAGCCGCGGGTCTTTCGCGGCAGCGCTCCCCAACAATCTGTGGTTCTCACCGCAGTCTTTAGCCCCTGCTTTCTTGTGCATGCTGAGTTAAGCCGCGAAGCACGTTATTGCGGATGCCGGCGCAGTTCCAGCTCGACAACGCGGAGCATTTCAGCTTCGGGAGCCGGTTTGCCAGTCCAGATTTCGAATTGCCGCGCGCCCTGCTGCACAAACATTTCGAGACCTGAAATAACCGCCAGGCCGCGCGAGCGCGCCAGCTTCAGGAGCGGAGTTTCGAGCGGCGTATAGACCATGTCGAAGACCAGAGAAGTGTTGAGCTCGCTTTCCTTGATGGGAAGGACCGGCTTGACACCGGCCATGCCGCAGGGCGTGGTGTTGATGATGGCGTCGAATTTGCTCTTTGCCAGCAGGCTCTGGCGAAGGACGTGGGCTTTTGCCTTGCGGGCAAGAGCTGCGGCGCGCTCGTGAGTGCGGTTCACGATAAAAACCTCGGCGCCCTGCTCAACCAGCCCGAAGACTGCGGCCCGAGCCGCGCCCCCCGCGCCCAGAACCAGAATGCGCGCGCCGCGCAGGCGCATGCGCTTTTCCAGCGGCCGCACCACACCGGCCACATCGGTATTGAAGCCATAGAGCTTTCCGTCAGCGCCGGTGCGGAGGGTGTTGCAGGCACCGATGCGGGCGGTGAGCGCGTCCATGTTAGCCAGATGCGGCAACACTTCCTGCTTGAGCGGCATGGTCACGGCCACGCCATCCAGCGGAAGGTCACGCACCACCGTGAGCAGGTCGTCGAGGGCGCGCACCTTCAGCGGAAGCATGATGGCATTGATGTTTTCGCGGCGGAAGGCCGTGGAATGCATGAGCGGCGAAAGCGAGTGGGCGATGGGATTGCCCGCCACTCCAAAAATGCGCGTAGCCTGATCCAGCTGCTCGAGGCGGTAGAGATCGAGAAGGGTGCGCGCCGCCACCTGGCCGGGAGCGGTTTCAGCGCCCTCGGCAGCGGAGGCAAAGGTAAACGCGGCGCCGGCGCGGAGGCTTAAGATCCGGCTGATCAACCCCTCCTCGCCCATGGCGATGCCGACCAGGTGAGAGGTGAGCGACTGGTCCTCAACCATGCGCAGCACGGAGAGGTTGTCGGCCAGGCTTCGGGCCGTGGTGACCACCTTCACGAACTCCGGGTCGTAGGCGGCGATGCGCTGAACCGTCTGGTTCAGGCCCTCCGGCCGGCGGGTGCGCGTAAAGTCGTGCGAGCTGATCAGCAGCGATGCTCCCATCTCGCGCAGGGCGGAATGGAAGCGGGCAAGCTGGGGCCGCGAGCACTGTTCGGCCGACTCGACTTCGAGATCGACAATTTGGCAGCCGGTTTCGCCGGCCTTCAGCAGCAGCTCCATCTCCGAGTTTAGAGATCCGGTAAAGTGCCCGCCAAAGGACTTACGCCGGCACGTGGCAATCACGGTGACGTCGCGGCGCCGGTTCAAAAAGGCCTTGAGTTCGGGCAGCACCGAGGCCGGCTTTGGAAGGGAATCGAGCCGGAACTCGAGGAAAACAGAGTCTTTAAGAGCGGCCTCGGCTCGGGCAAAAAGCTCCTGTGCCGTCGCCCCCTGGACGGCAATGCACAGCTTTCCCACGCGCAGACGCGGCACGGCTGGAGCCGTCGCCGGCTGGGGATCGATCGTGCTGGATACGGCCAGAGGCATTTCCTTTAATTGACGCATCTTAAAGGGCTTTCGATTCGAAAGCAACACCGAAATACGGAGTTTTTTGTCGGTGACAGCAGCCGGTTTCCCTCTTGAATGAGAGAGTTGGCCCCCGTTACCTGCGTTTGCGACGGTCTGTAAGTGTGCGCGGCTCGCCGGCCTGAGGGCTGATATCAAGGCTTGGCGACAGGTCGTGGCTTGACACGGCGAATGGCACCCTTGAAGATGGCACACGCACTGGAAGTGGACTGACCACTGGCCGGCAAGTCAAGCAATTGAGCGAGTCGCGTTGCCGGCGCGGGCCTGCCGCGGCGGGCAAGTTGGCGGGCTCGCGAGTGGTCGGAGAAGGCGAGAAGACGGATGAAGCGCAGGGAGTTTTTGAAGGATGCTGCCCGGGGAGTTCTGGCCGCGCCGGTTGCAGCTTCAATCGGCGGAATCGGCTTGGCGCAAGCGCCGAAACCGGCAGGATCGCATGCCGCGAAGGCTACGGCCGCGGGACCCAGGGTGACGCTGAATGTGCGCGACCTGGGCGCAACGGGCGACGGCAAAACCAAAGACACGCTGGCGCTGCAGCAGACAATCGATCGTTGCGCGGCGCTCGGCGGCGGCGAAGTAGTGGTGCCGGCGGGCGATTACCTGACCGGCGCGCTGATGCTGCACAGCAACGTGGTTCTGCGCGTAGAAGAAAGCGCGAGCTTTCTGGGCTCGGGCGACATGGCTGACTATCCCATTACGCAAGTGCGCTGGGAGGGCCGCTGGATCAAGGGCTACAGCGCGTTCATCTCCGCCGTCGATAGCGAGAATTTCGCCATTGAGGGACCGGGCAAAATTGTGGGCAGCCCGGCAATTCGCGGCCGCGTGGAGCGCTCCACCGGGATGCGGCTGCCGGCGCTGCTGGAGTTCACAAACTGTCGCAATGTGTCGGTGCAAAGCTGTTCCACCACCCAGGCGGGCATGTGGTCGATTCATCCCACGTATTGTGAGAACGTGACCTTCAAGAACGTCGCCGTACAAAGCGGCGCCGACGGCATCGATGTGGATTCGTGCAGGCACGTGGTGATCGACGGCTGCACCTTCGAAACCGGCGATGATTGCATTTCGCTCAAGTCAGGACGCGGCGAGGAGGCAAACACCATCAATCGGCCCACAGAGGACGTGCGCATTGTGAATTGCACCTTCAACGACCGGGGTTTTGCGTGCATTGGAATCGGCAGCGAGGCCTCGGCCGGCATTCGCAAGGTGGTAATCGAGCACTCGAAGTGCGTGGGCGCGCGCAGCCATGCCATTTACATCAAGAGCCGCGTGGGTCGCGGCGCGTTTATTGAAGACATTGCGGTCGACGACCTGGACGTTTCAGGTATGAAACAGGGATTTTTGCGGTTGAACAATATGAACAGCGGCAAGCAGGATGAGTTTCCTGTTCCCGGCGATGCCGGGATCCCCGAGTTTCGCAATTTCCGCTTCTCGAATATCCGCGTCACCGATGTACCGGCGCTTGTGCAAGCCACCGAGATCGATCCGCGCAAGCCGCTGATCGGTTTTTCGCTGACCAACGTGAACGGTACTTGCAAAACCGGACTCACGCTGGCGAACATTCACAATGCCGTCATTGGCAACGTGAAGGTGACGGGATTCGAGGGCCCGCTGCTGAGCATCGACAATGTGACAGGCGTAGGCGTGGCAGGCGCGGCAAAACTCGATGCGGTGAAATTGCCGAAGGCGCCGGACGTGGTACCGGCGCCGGAGAAGGCCTACGAGCTGAAGTGACGCAATGCGGAGCAACAGGCAACACGCTGCTCTCCGCCAAGGCGTATTCTTTGGTACGAAGCAAGGAAAGGATCTCCCATGCGCAAATGGGGCATTGTCATCAGCGTGTTTTACGCCGGGATTGTGTTGTTCTTTGTCGTGCCCGTGGGAATGATGCTTGCCGGAGATACCAATTCGCCCGCGGTGATCTATTCGAGAGACCTGGCAGATGTGTACGCGGTATGGCTGCACTGGGTGCCAATCGTAGCCGTGTTGGTGGGTCAGGCGGTGCTGCTGTTTTTGTCGGTCGATACCTCGTTCAGGAAGCTGAGGCCGAGAGCACATGTGGCGGTGTCGGTGGTGGTCACGTCGATGCTCTGCGCATTGCTCGTCTTTGCCGGCCTTTCGGCATTGGGCGCCGCTGTATACAGCGACAAATTCGTCGACAATTTCTGGACAGGCGCGGCTGAGATGATTGCGATCTGGGCGGGACTCTGGGCGGTTTGGGCCGTGTTGTTCGCCCTCTATTGCCGCAACACAAGCGACGTGCCTGGACGCGCGGTTTCGTGGCTGTTGAAAGGCAGCGTGCTCGAGTTGCTGGTCGCAGTTCCCTGCCACGTCATTGTGCGGCGCAGACATGATTGCTCGGCCCCGGTCGTGACGAGCTTTGGCATTGTTACGGGAATTGCCGTGATGCTGCTGTCATTCGGACCCAGCGTCCTGCTGCTTTATAAGAAGCGGCTGGATGAGTACGGGGCGCGGAAGGCGGGATGAGCGCCGGCGCTCGTCGCAAAACGCTGCCCCCAAGACATAACCTCCGAATCAGGTGCGCCGATGCGCGCGAGCCCCGAAGAGCGGCTTGTTACCCTAGAGTTTGGAGGATTCTCCCGGAATGAGCACAGAAACTCTCACCGCCCTACAGAGCAATCATGCCTGGGAGGCGGGCGCAGCCACTTCGGCCGAGGCGCTGACCGCATGGGTGAGCGCACGATTGGCTGCGCACCAGCAAGCTTTGGCCGACCTGCTGGCGGTGACGGGCGAGCGCACGCCCGAAAATTCGCTCACGCTTTACGATGCGGCGATCGAGCAACTGAGCCTGGCCGGCGCACAGGCGGGGATTTTGAATTCAGTGGCGGCCGAGAAGGCGGTGCGCGACCGCGCACAACAGGAAGCGCAACGCGTGGCGATGGCGGGCAGCGCGCTGAGCCTGAACCGCGAGATTTACGACGCCCTGGTGGCCATGAAACTGGATGGCGCGAGCCCGGCGACGAAACATTACGTAGAGCGGACGTTGCTGAGCTACCGGCTGGCGGGCGTCGACAAGGACCAGGCGACGCGCGACCATCTGCACGCGTTGCACGAAAAGGCCACCCGATTCTCGTTGGAATTCAGCCGCAATATCCAGGAGGGCGCGAAGACCATTGAGGCGACGCCGCAGGAGCTGGAGGGCCTTCCCGGCGACTACATCGCGCGACATCCCGCACAAAAGAGTCAGGACGGCTCGGAGCGCGTGACGCTGACCACCGATCCGCCCGACATGATGCCGGTAATGACGTTTGCGGCCAGTGCCGCGCTGCGCCAGCGGATGTTTTTGGCGTACAACACGCGCGCGTTTCCGGCCAACCGCCAGATTCTTCTCAACCTGTTGGCGACGCGACAGGAGATCGCGACGGTGCTGGGGTTTCGCAGTTGGGCCGACCTGGCAACCGCCGATCAGATGATGAAGTCGGCGGCAAATGTGCGGGATTTCCTGGCCAAACTCGATGAGGCCAGCCGCGATGGCGCAAAGCACGAGCACGGACTGGTGCTCAAGTTTGCGCAGAAGCAGGAGCCCGGAACCAGAGAGATCGATATCACCAGCCGCGGCTACTGGTACGAGCAGTTCCGGCGCGCGCGTTTCGACTTCGATTCGCAGTCGGTGCGGCCGTATTTTCCGTACGAGCGCGTGGAGAAGGGCGTGCTCGAAACCGCGGCGAAACTATTCAACGTTGAGTTTCGGCCGTCCAAGGCGCCGGCGTGGGACGCGGCGGTGTCGGTGTACGAGGTCTTCGATGGCGGGCGGCTGGTAGGCCGATTTTATCTTGACATGCATCCGCGTGAGGGTAAGGACAAGTGGTTCTCGGCCGCGCCGGTAGTGGCTGGCGTGCGCGGCCGCGTGCTGCCTGAGGCGGCGCTGATCTGCAATTTCCCCGGCAGCGAGGCCGGCGATCCGGGCTTGTTGCAATACTCCGACGTGGTCACGTTCTTCCACGAGTTCGGGCATTTGATGCATGCCATTCTGGGCGGACAGACAGAGTGGGTAGGGTTGTCGGGCTTTGCCACCGAGGGAGACTTTATCGAGGTGCCGTCGCAGATGCTCGAAGAGTTTTTCCGCGACGAGAAGCTGCTTCAGGCCTTTGCGCAGAATTACGAAACCGGCGAAGTACTTCCCACTGAGTTGATTCGCAGCATGAAGCGGGCAGGCGCGTTTGGCAGGGCAGACTGGGTGCGGACACAGCTTTACTACACTACGCTGGCGCTCAATCTGCACGATCAGGATCCGGCTGGGATCGATCCCGACACCATGACCCGCGATTTGTATCGCCGCTTCCAGCCGTGGACGTGGCTCGACGGGAACAAGATGTACGCCAGCTTCGGGCATCTGACCGGCTATTCGTCGAATTACTACACCTACATGTTCGACAAGGTCATCGCGTTGGATTTCTTCGGGCAATTCGATGCGGAGGACCTGTTGGGTTGTGAGGCGGGCGCGCGCTACCGGAAGTCGGTGCTGGAGCAGGGCGGCTCAAGGCCGGGGCGCGACATGGTGCGCGAGTTTTTGGGCCGCGACGAGGAGTTTGCGGCGTTCTCAAAGTGGCTGAATGAAGAGTTTGAGGAACAGGGAACAGAGAGCCGATGACTGCGAAGGATTTTCGGCAGATTGCGTTGAGTCTTGAAGGCGCCGAAGAAGGCTCGCACATGGGCGCGGTGGACTTTCGCGTGAGTGGGCGGATCTTTGCCACGCTGGCCTCGGTGAAACAGGGTTATGGCAACTTGATGCTCACGCCGGAACTGCAGGCGGAATTCGTCGCCGAGCGGCCTGATTTGTATTTGCCGGTGCATGGCGGCTGGGGCAAAGGCGGCGCGACGCACATCCGGCTGGCTGCGACCGATGAGGATTCGCTGCGCGGCGCCCTGCACACAGCGTGGAAGCTGCGCGCCGAGAAGAATCGGAAAGGCGGCAACGCAGCGAGCCGTCAAGCCAGCGGGTCGGCGAAGCGATGAGCTGAGAGATGCACTTTCCCGGGTCCCGGAAACTGGAACCGGCATCCAACTTCGGTCGGCTTCCAAGGTTCAACCGCAGATCCCTCGATAAGTTTGGCGCGAGCCAAAGGTCCGCGCCAAGCTTCGCTCAGGACGGCTTCGAAGCAGCTCGGTTCATTGAGCCGAAGTTTTCGCCGCCTGGAATCCTGCCAGTATTTGCGTCATCAGGTCGTTGACGGTCCCCGGTGAACTGGGAAGCAGGATCGTCGACGACTTGCCCGTCACGCCCACCTCGCGCAGGGTGTCGAAGTACTGGGTCATCAGCACCATGGCCATCACGTCCTGCGCCGTCGAGCCCTCAACGGCTGACTTGAACTGCTCAACGGATGCCTGCAGGCCCTTGATGATGGCCTGGCGCTGGCGGGCCACGCCATCGCCCTGCAGTGCTTTTGACTCCGCTTCGGCTTCAGCCTGCTTCACCTTGAGAATCTTGTCGGCTTCGCCACGGGCCTGGGCGGCGATCTGCTCGCGCTGCGCGGCGTTGATGTCGTTCATGGCCGCTTTCACCTTGGCGTCGGGAACGATGTCGGTAACCAGCGCGCGCAGGATGTTGTAGCCAAACGTGTCCATCACGTCGTCCAGGTCTTTCTTCACGGCGGCCGAGATTTGCTGCTGCTGCTCGAAGGCTTCGTCGAGCGTAAGAGTGGGCACGTGGCCGAGGATTGAGTTAAAGACGTAGCTTTCGATCTGGCTCTGCGGATTGCTCAGCTTGTAATAGGCGTCAAACACCTTTGTTTCGACCACCTGGTACTGCACCGAGACAGGGATGGTGACGAAGACGTTGTCCTTGGTCTTGGTTTCGACGTTGACGACGGCCTGGCGCACCTGCAGATCGACGAAGCGAACGGTTTCGCAGTAGGGCAGCAGAAACTGCAGGCCAGGCTTGGCCACGCGATTGAATTTCCCAAAGCGCTCGACCACTCCGGCTGAGTAGGTGCGAACCGTGTACATGGTTTTGAACACGGTGATCAGAAGAAACAGGCCGACGATGCCGAAAACGATGAGAAGGAAAACGAAAAGAGGGTCCATGGATTGCTTTCATCCTCCTGCGCGTGGGCGCAAATTTGGTGCCAGATTGCAGCCCGGTTTTCGCGATGCAGGAATGATACCGCAAGGGCGCAAGCGGAGCATCACACAGGAGTGGAGTGGGACCGACGCGTCTATTGGGGGGCGGGATTGTCGCTGTTGGAGGTGGTTCCAGAACCGGAATGCTTCTTGCTGTTCTCGGCCGCAGCCTGCTGGGCATCGAGGCCGCGAGTGGGGTCCTTGTGTAGAACCTTACGCGAAATATCAGGCCAGAACTCGTCGAAGAGCGATCCGAAACCGCCCTCCGTGGTAACGATCATCCCGTTGCCGATGGTCTGCCCCCAGCCGGAGTTCTGTGAAGGATAGTAAAGATTGGAGAGCGCGCCGGCGATAATGTTACCGCCCACGTTCGAGATGTTCGGCTGCCAGCGGCCGTTGTCGCCCTTGCACACGAAATTTGTCGCCGCTGCATAAAGAATCCTGTGCATGGTGGAGTGGCCCGGGCCCATGCGGAAGTATCTCGGATCCTGATGCAGCAGAGCAGGCAGGAAGCCGTTGCCGATCATCGCGCCATCGACCGAATCAAGATAGGCCGCTCCGGAGCGCTTGAAATAGCCCTCTGCGCCCCAGCCGAAACCCGTGTCCTCGTCGAGTGCTTCGTGATAGCCGGCGACGAAGAAGGCGGCCGCAAAGGTGAATGGGTCAACCGACGTATGGAACGCGAGATCGATCTTTTGCGCGGCAGTGAGCGAGACGGCATCGTGACGGTAGGTCAGGTTGAAATTGGGCGCAATGCCGAGAACGCGTTGATGCTCCTGTTCGTTCACTTCCTGCTGCTGCTTCTGCTGCTTGGTTTGTTGGCCGCAGGGTCGCTGGGCAGAACTTTGCGAGCTTGAAGAGTTTTGTGAGCCGGAGGAGCCTTGCGAAGGTGGGCAATTCTGCGTCACTCCGTTCTTAACGCCGCCTGCGGTTCCTGTGGCTGGAGGATCGGAAGCGGGGGCTTGCTGTGGTGAGCTCTGGCCGGAGACGGCTTGTGCTGAGGAATTGTTGGAGGCTGGTTGCTGAGAACCTTGCGCCTGGCTCGACTGCGGATCGACGGATACGGCCAACTCAATTTGCGGCACAGGAGCATCGGGAAGTGTGTCGGCCGCGCGCTGTGAAAGGGGAATGGAGGGATCAGAAGCCGGCTGCGTCTGCGCAGAGACGATTGGATTTAGTCCGATAAACGCCATTCCAAGAAAAGAAAGTACAGCTAGTTTGTGAAAAACTGAGTGCATTCATTCCTTTCCAGGTTGGGAGCGGCGCCGGCTTGTGCAAATTTGCCCCAGGAGATCATCCGGTTCGCGGAGGCTGGTCAGCCCCGCCAGCAGAGCCATCCTCTTCATCGCACCTGCGGGATCAGGCTCCTCGACGTGCCGACAGATACTTTCTATTAGACGTATTTTTGCATGCCCAGGCTCCATTCATTTCGCTTCCGGGGCGAGCTTTCGCGCGCAGGTAACCGAAGGGTTAATTCCTCACTGTTTTTCGCTGGAAATTAATCAAACAATGTGGGTTACGCCGCGAAATCGATAAAGCCACGTTCCGGATCGGTAGCCACCAACTTGACGGTAACTCTGTCGCCCACGTCGAGGCCTTTGCCGCCTCTGACGAGCTTGCCGTCCACGTTGGGGTCAAGGGTGCGCACGAAGGTTCCGTAATTGTTCACGCCGGTGACAATGGCCTGATAGGTTTGGCCAATGTGCGGATGCAACGCCACAGCCGCGATGCGCTTTTCCATCTCGCGCTCCACCTTGCGCGCCGCGTCTTCCATTTGTGTGCAGCGCGCGGCAATGGCATTCAGCTGATCTTCGGAGTACGGCGCGGCGGTGTTGGCCAGAAGCGCCTTGAGGAGCCGCTCCGTGACCATGTCGGGGAAGCGCCGGTTGGGCGCGGTGGAGTGGGTATAGTCCTGGACAGCGAGACCGAAGTGGCCAGGTGAGGGAGCGTTGGGTTTTACCAGCACATATTCGCCGGGTCCCAGAAGCTTGATGACGGTGAGCGAGATGTCGGGAAAGTGATCGGGGTCCTTTTGCTTTTGATCGAGAAGAAAATCGTTGAGGGCCTTCGAATCCGGCTCAGCGGGCAGGACGACTCCCTTTCTTTCCTTGGCCAGCTCAACGATGCGATCCCAGCGCTTGGGCGTTCGCACGACGCGGCGAATTGAGGCCACGCCGGCCTTTTCGAAAGTGCGCGCGACCACTCCGTTGGCGGCGATCATGAATTCCTCAATTAGCGACGTAGCCCGGTTTTTTTCAATGGGCGCGATGCCGATGACCTGGTCGGTAATCAATACCGGGCGCGTCTCTATGGTTTCAAGATGGAGTGCGCCATGCAGAAAGCGGCTGGCTCCCATGCGCTGCGCCGCCGTGTCCTGCAACTTGAGCTGCGTGGCCAGATCGGCACTGGCAGCCACTTTGGGCGGCGCCGCGGCTTTACCCTCCAGCCACGCACCAACGCTGGGGTACGCCAGTTGCGCCCGGTTGTGTACCAGGGCGCGATAGGCCTTTTCATCGGAGGTAGCTCCATTGGCGTCGACAGAGTACTCAGTGACCATCGCCACGCGGTCCTGGTTTTCATTCAGTGACGTAATGCCCTCAGAGAGCGCGGTGGGCAACATGGGGAAGATGACCACGCCGGCGTAGACCGATGTGGTTTGGCTCTGCGCGTGGGTGTCGATCAGCGTTCCCTGGTGTACGCGCGCATCTACGTCGGCTACGCCAACCAGAACGCGAATGCGGCCATCGGGCAACTGCTCGGCCCACTCGATCTGATCGAGATCCTTTGAAGTGTCGTTGTCAATGGAGGACCAGAGCAGGCTGCGCAGGTCGGTAAAGCCGTTTGCTGGAGGAATGGCAGGTTGGGACTGGATGGCGGCGAGTTCCTTATCGGTTCCGGCGGAGAAGTCAGGCTGGAAACCGTGCTCGATCATCGAGGCGTGCGCAGCCGCAACGAGATTGAATTGAGAAGGATGGCTGGAATTCATGAAGGGTCGGTGCTCCTCAGGGCGAAATGCCAGCGTAGCACGAGAGGGTGGGAGCGGATTTGAGCGGGGATTGCTGCAGCCGGCGATTTAGCTGGAGGGCGGCGCCATTTTGGCGCCCATCTGCTGGAACGCGTCCCAATTCGCCTCAATCAGAGCCGCGTTTTGCGGGGTGATCATGCCCGGAGGGTAGGCCTGAATCATGCCCTGCTTCTTCATGCCCACCCAGCCCACATCATTGATGATGGCCCCGGTGATCACGATAAACTCCCGCGTCTCCAACCCGTTCTGGTGGATGATCGCCGCGACCGGCGGGTACCTCGAATCAATGGCCTGAGCCTGCTGGGTGATATTCAACTTGCCGGTGGAGGTGTCAGCGTTCATGGCTCCGCTGAGTGCAGGGTTGGAGGCGATCAGCTGGTTGATAGCCTGAATCGCCGTGGCCGCCTTCTGGGCTTTATCCAGGGTGAGCTGGTAATGGCGAACCTCAATCACGTCGGGATTGTTGTCGTCGTTCTGAGCGATTAACGCGGGAATGCCGAGCGCTGACGCTGCCAGCGCTATAGCGGCAACTCCGCCCAGCAAAGCCGGGATTTCGCGTGCTTTCATGTGTGGACCTCCGGCATTCCTGAGTTGTTTAGGGGAGCCCAGTGTGCGGAGTCTACATGTGTGCTCCGCACGTTGGCAAGAGAGTTTCCCATAAGCTCCGGAATTTTTCGCTCCGGCGTAGGCTGGTCGCGCGGACGTTGCCGCTACGGCCCTTGGACTCCGCCCAGGTCAGGCTCCGCAGCCACCTAGCTCGCGTTTCACTGGTTCGGCAACTGAATGCCAAGATCGGAAAGCACCTTGGGTTTGGCTTCCTCCACGGCCAGCAAATTGTGACAGGCTGAGCAGTCCTGAGTAATGCTGGTCCCGTCCTTGGCCACGTGATCGCCATCGTGGCAGCGGAAGCAACCGGGGTAATCCTGGTGACCGATGTGGTTGGGATGCGTCCCCCACGTGACCTTCATGAACGGAAATACGTTCTCGTCGTAAAGCGTCACCAATTCCCGTCCCGCGGCTTTCACCAGAGCCCGCTTCTCAGTGAGGACATCGGGATTTTGCGCCTGATAAAAGGCTTGCAGTTGCTGTGGGATCTTGGCGGCCGCCTCATCCTGGCTGGAGTAATTACCGTTGAGCAGCGACAGGCCTTCCTTATGAATCCACGGCAGTGCGGGGTTGATGGCGCCGTCGGCCATGGCGCGGTTGATGGCTTCGTCGGCTGTGACAAAGGTGTGTGCGGCGCGATTGTGGCAGTCGATGCAGTCCATCACGCGCCGCTCGCCCTTGGGCTGCGTGCCATTAAGGGCCGATGCCGCATAAGTCGTCAAAGTGCCGTTGGGATTTTCCCGCTGCACCCAGGGAATCGAGGTGCGCGTGGGCTCAGTGGCGATGTATTCAATGTGTCCGAGGTGCACGCCGTGAATTCCGGTGCGGTGTGAGAACGAATCTTCGCCGCCCAGGTGCAGAATCAGCACCGTCTGCGACTCGGAGTTCTGCTCGTCGTCGGCAAAACTGGATTTGACAAACAGAATGTCGCCATCGAACCGGGTGGGCGTGTGGCAGCCCTCGCAGGTGTAGCGCGCGGGGCGCAGACTGCTGACCGGGGAAGGAATGGGGGTGGGATAGTTGGGAAC
>JASHYS010000232.1 GCA_030042915.1 Acidobacteriaceae bacterium | reverse complement strand
CGCTTCAATACTCGCAGTAGTACGAAACTCGCAAGATGCTTTGATTATATGCCGCAGGCAGATTGCCGAAGGTGTCGACGCGCTGCACGCCGCGCTCGCAAGAGCTATCGAGCGTGGGGCTGCCGCTGGACCGGTCCAACTGCAAATTGCTGATGCTGCCGTCGCGATGAATGGTGAATGTGAGGTAGACTCTGGCTCCTCGCGGCGTGCGCGGATCGACCTCGAACTTGTTCCAGCTTTCTCCCATCTTGCGGTTGATCTGGTCGACATACCACCCATACATGCTGGCGAAACTGTTGTCGCCCACGGTGGTCGGTCCGGCCGGTCCGGGCTGCGTCTGGCGCTGCATAATCGATCCCTTTTGCTCGCCGTACGGAACGGCGTTGGGAACGGTCTGCGGCTGGTGCGCCTGCGTCTTGGGCGCAGTTTGTTCCTGCGGCTTCACTTGCTTGCCGGGAATCGGAATCGCCTTCTCGTCGACGTGGTGCTCTTCCTTGGGAGTCGGCTTGGCCGGCGCCGGGCTGGGTTTCTCAGTGGCCAGCACATTCTTGTTGACTTCTTCAGCCGGCAGCGGCAAGGGACTGACCAGCGTGACCTGAATCGAACCGCCCGCTCCCGGCTTGCCCCACAGATTGTGGTGATACAGCCCCAGCATCCATCCGTAAAGGATGAGAAAGGCCAGCAGCGTGAGATGCAGGGCAACCGAGCCGGCCGCCGGTCCGGCAATCGGCTCCGGCGTCAGTTCCCGCTCAAGTTGCTCGCCACCAAGAAAGCTGCTCATGCACTTTGCCGTCTCCGGGCGTGAAGGCCCATTTTTCGGGCCGAACCAGTTTCATGGGCCCGAAGGCCCATGCTCCCCCCACGGATCATTGTCCGCTGTTTCCTGCTGGTGCTTTGGTTTCCACCGGCTGCGTCACAATCGACACGTTGGTAATGCCCGACTGCTTCACCGCGTCCATCACCTGGGCGAAGGCCCCGAAGGGCACGCGCTCGTCGCTGCGCAGATAAATCGATTGGTGCGCTGGATCGGTTCCCGCCTGGCTGAGCTTCTGCGTCAGATCGTTTACGTTGATGAGCTGATCGTTCAGATAAACCTTCTGATCGCGATCGATGGTCACCACCATGCGCTGCTCGGTGACCTCTCGCACCGTGCGCGTTTTGGGTACATTGACCTGGATGCCGGACTGCAGCACCGGCGCAGTGATCATGAAGATGACGAGCAGCACCAGCACCACATCGACGAGCGGTGTGATGTTGATGTCGGCAAGGGAAGACCGTGTCTGTCCGTTGCTGGTGGAAATGGCCACGCTCAACCCTCCACGTAGTCGCGCGAGCCGGCCGCCGCGCGGGGCTGCATGGGCTGCGCGGCCGAGGTCCGCTGCGGCATATCTTCAAGCGAATTCATCAGCTCGCGGCAAAAATCGTCGATGGCCGCGGAGAAAATCCTGATGCGCGCGTTGAACTGGTTGTAGGCCACGACGGCGGGCACAGCCACAAAAAGGCCGGCTGCGGTGGTGATAAGCGCTTCGGCAATGCCCGGGGCTACGGCGTGCAGCGTGGCCGTTCCAGCCTGGCCCAGACCGAGGAACGCGTCCACGATGCCCATCACGGTTCCAAACAGTCCTACAAACGGGCTGGTGCTGCCGATGGTCGCCAGCCACGTCATGCGCCGCTCGAGTCCCGTCACTGCCTCGCTGGCTGCAGTTTGCGCTGTGCGCTCCAGCGCGGTGAGGTTGCGCGGCGGACCCGACCCGCCTGTTTGCCGCTTATAGGTGTCATAGACGTCTTCAAATACCTGAGCCAGAGGGCTCGCACCATAGTCGCCTGCCAGCGATGCAATCTCCTGCAGGCGCGACGCCTTGCGGAAGGCCCGAATGAATTTACGGCTCTGCTTGGTGGCGCGGCTGAAGGCCGACGACTTTCCCAGGATCAGGGTCCACGAGTACAGGCTGGCAAGCAAGAGCAAAACCAGCACCCCGATCGCGATGGGCCCGATGTTACTCATCATCGCGGCCAACCCACTAAAGCCGTGCATCAACTCGGGCTGCGCCGACCCGGGGTTGGCGCCGCTATCGGCCTGAAAAATGAGGGCAAACGAAACAGTAAAAATCGCCAATCACCTCAATTTCAACGGTATCAGACCCGTTCCCCGGACCCAAGTGACCGTTAGGATGCCTCCCGCGGCCCGAAAGCATGCGGCGCATGATTGTTTGCGGGCGCCGTACCCGGGCTCAAGCCGGGCCGGGAGAAGAGGCTCGCCGAGGCCCGCATTTGCTTGAACCCGCTCATGCTATGCTTCGCTCGGACTCCCATGCTCGTCGAACTGCGTGCTGAGAATTACGCTGTTTTCGATCACGCCATCGCTTCGTTCGGCGCCGGCCTGAACCTGCTGACCGGAGAAACAGGCGCGGGCAAATCTATTCTTGTAGATGCGCTGGCGCTGCTCATGGGCGGTAAGTCCTCAGCCGAAGTGGTGCGCCACGGCGCCGACAAAGCTGTGGTTTCCTGCGTTTTCGAGTCGACACCCGGCACCGAATCGATCCTTGAAGTAAACGGAATCGATGCCGAGGGCGCCGAAGTCATTCTTCGCCGTGAAATTGCCTCCAACGGCAAGGGTCGCGTCTTCATCAATAATCAGCCGGCCACAGTGGCTGTCCTCAAGCAGCTTGCGCCCGAGCTGGCGCTGGTTCATGCGCAAACCGAAAGCCTCTCCAGCTTCGACCAGGCGCAGCAACGCCTCCTCCTCGACCGCTTTGCCGGCATCTCAACAGACGCAGTTGGCGAGGCTTACGCTCGCTGGCGCGCGGCCCAGGACAAGCTCAATGACCTGCTCGAAGGCGAGCAGGACCGGCTGCGCATGGTGGATCTGTGGGCCTATCAACGCAAGGAGATTGAGCAGGCGCGGCTGGAACCCGGCGAGGACGAAACCCTGGAAACCGAGAAACGCGTGCTGGCCAACGCTGAAAAGCTGTACGCCGCCGCCATGAGCGCCTTCGATCAGCTCTACGAAGGGGCTGCGAGCGCTGAAGCCGCTCTGCGCGCCGCCATTCGCAACGTGGAAGAGCTGGCGCGCTACGACGCGCGATTTGCCGAACCGATCATGCCCCGGTTGATCCTCGGCAAATGCGCGTCAGGGTCGAACATCAGCGCGCCCCGAATTCGTTTCTTGTCCGGTTCTGATGGATTCACGAGCCGGTCGACTCGGCCGAGGAACACCTCCGACGGCAGATAGCGCCGCTGCTCGCTGCAGAGCGGGCAGCTCACCATGATCGACTGAAAGGGAAACTCGCCCACCCCTGCGGGAACGTCGCGCCGGCAGCGCTT
>JASHYS010000231.1 GCA_030042915.1 Acidobacteriaceae bacterium | reverse complement strand
GGGGCCTGGTCGCCAGCAATCCGGTGATGCGGAGCGAGCCGCCAGTGCCGAAGAGGCGCGTCATGAAGATCCTCACCGTGGCCCAGGAAGAGACGCTGTTTGCGTCCGCCACCAGCATCTGGTGCCTGTCGACGTTTCTCAGGGTGGTGGGCGCCACCGCGTCCCGCCGCGGCGAGGTCCTGGCGTTGAAGTGGTCGGATATCTCCGGCGACGGCCACGTGATGATCTCACGCTCGCTCACCCAGACCAGCACGGTCCTGGATTTCAAGACGACCAAGACCGACAACCCGCGCCGAATCAAGCTACCCGACTCGGTGCTGGTCGCGCTGGAAGCCCATCGCAAGCAGCAGGACGGGTTCCGCCAACAATTCGGTCCCGATTACCGGGCCGACCTGGATCTGGTATTCGCCAACCCCAATGGCACGATGCTGAAGCCCGACTCGGTTTCATCCTCGGTGTCGCTGCTGTTCCGGAAGCTAAAGCTGCCGAAGGGCACCAGCCTCCACTCCTTGCGCCACACCCACGCCTCGGAGTTGCTGGACATAGGCGTACCCCTTCCGGTGGTGTCCGCCCGGCTGGGCCACTCTTCGGTTCGCGTGACGGCGGACATCTACTCGCACGCCATTCACGGCCAGGACGACGAGGCGGCGCGCCGGTGGGAGGAATATCGCCAGCGCAATCGCCCGCCCCAACCGGCCAAGGACGTACAGTAGTAGGCATGGCTCGCCGGCGGACACTGCCCATCCACAGAGACCTGGAACCAAAGCGGGAGGTTCCATCGCAGGAAGAAGTGCTGGGGAGGAATTTCGCCGCGGCATTCATCGCCACTCAGCAAGGCATCGGCCTGGACTATGCGCGGAAAAGATACGCCAATCGCGCAGTCGGCGAGTTCTGGATTTCGTTGGCGCGCATGGTGATCGAGCATCTGGCGAACCAGCCTGCCTTGCCACCACGCATGCCTCCCACGATCCACTAACGGCATCGCCGCGTACCACGCCGGATGCATTTGATTCCTGCCAAGCCCAGATAATCAGGGGAGTCTCCGAGTAGCTGGTGATTCGATCGAAGTTGTCAGCAACCTGGTTGCCTAACGAGAACCCGCGCGTTTTGCCGGTGCGAAAAGGTTTTCGCGACAGCTATTGTTTGGGTCACTGCGGTCTAGTGAAAACCAGGCCCAAAAACTGAAACCCGGATCGGTCGTCGCAATCCTGCACAACGGCACTAACTTCGTTAAGATATCGAGTTCGCAATAGGCCCAGTCCGGAATTCGGACCCGACGACACCCAATTTTGGCGCGCGTGAAGATCGCCTGCCACCCCTCGCCTTCTATTCACCAGTCCCACTCGCAGGTGGTCTGGCAATCCGAGCCCTACACACGCGTCCGCCAGTCTCCGCCTTCGCAACGTTCTATCAGGCGTATAATTTTTGCTGACGATTCAATCGGCGTTGCGTCAGGTTAAGGGGAGGGACATCGTGCTGACGACTGGCTCTAGGCCACTCACTCTGGGCGCCATTATCGCAGCCTGCCAGGTGCGGCATTCTGCTGCTTCAGCCAATCTTGGCCGTTCGACATGCCTTCACTTGATGCCCTCAAGCCTCGAAGTTCGAGAAGGCCAGAGACAGCCAGTTCAGGAGGCCAGGTTGGCATACTCGATTCGGTGGCGCGGTGCCGGGCATACATTCGCGGCAGCGGCATTCTACCGCGCTATCGTGCGCGCCGTCGAAAAGGAGTTTGACCGGCTTAAGTGTCTTCAAGAGCGCATCTCAGAGCGTGGTCCTCGTCGTGACGGGCACCGTTAAGAACGGCGAAGCTACGGACTTGGGGCTTGGCACGGGGGTAATCGTCGATCCGGCCGGCTACGTCCTAACTAACTGGCACTCGATAGCGGGATACTGTAACGCTTTGTTCTTTCTTAAGCCCGCCCTCGGCGCCGAGCCATTAGGCGCAAACGCGTACGGTGACGGGACCGCCGTGCGCCCGGCCCTGCCTTTAGACAAAGACATTCACGAAACTCAGGATGAGTTATCAAGGATGAACACATGAATCTGAAATCTTGCCGTCGTAGTTTTCTCTCCTGGCTCGGCGCCGTCAGTGCCGGGATGTTCAGTTCCAGCAGGCTGAACGCAGATCCGCCGACCGTGACCAACGTGGGATCCATGAGCTCTCCGGGACTGCCGCTGGTGGATGGGCACCCGGTTGCGCCGATCACCAAGGGCTTCTGCTCTATCGGCAACCCCTGGGAGATGCTGGGTGTAACGCCCATAGTCAACATCCAGGGAACGGTGACTGTCATTGGTGGATCGGTGATGAGGCCGGAGGTCATGGAAGCAATACGCATGGGCAACATGCACTTCTGCGTGATAGACGACCTGTTGGTCAAGTCAGGTAATTGGATTGCCAAACTGGTCAAGGCGCCTGAAGGCTATACCGCACTGGTCACGGAAGGCTGCGCGGCTGCGATCCTGTGCGGCTATGCCGGCATGTTGACCGAGGACTACAACGAGCGGATGATGAACATCCCCGACTTGCGCGGCTTTCCCAAGACCGAGGTCATCATCCTGGCGGGACATCGCGACAACTTCGACCATCAGATTCGCCAGACGGGCGTGAAGCTGGTCGTCGTGAATACGAAAGATGAGTTGATCGCCGCCATCAACGAGCGCACGGTCGGCATCCACTTCAACCACATCCAGTCCAACCGCTCACCGGTAACTGCGGAAGAGGTGATTGCCATCGCCAAGGAGCACAATATCTATACGTTCTGCGATGCCTCGGCCGACGTTCCACCGAAAGAGCGACTGTGGGAGCTTCCTGCTTTGGGCTTCGACATTGTAGCGTTCTCGGGCGGCAAAGACATCTGTGGACCGCAGGCGACCGGCTTCATGATCGGCAAGGAAAACCTGCTCCATTGGGCGCTGCTGAACATGAGCCCGCAGGAGAACCGCATTGGCCGCGTTTGCAAGGTTTCCAAGGAGTCGTGCTTCGGCCTTCTGAAGGCGCTGGAGCTCTTCGTAAACCAGGACTACGATGAGACTCTCAAGAAGTACGATGCCAGGGCGGATACGATTACCAGAGCGCTCACGAAGTACGGCGTGACCATGACGCGCACATACAACGGAAATGCGCTTGGCAATGTGTCGCCGCATTACACCTGGACATGGGACGCCGACCAGGTGAAGATCACCGGGCAGGATATCATGCGGAAGCTGGGCGAGACCAAGCCGGTGGCGATCGGCTCTCCTCCGGGCCTCGGTATGGGCGCGGGCGGCATGTCGGGCCGTTCAGATCCAAACTGGACCGGCCCCAACGACTCCGCAGGCGGAGGCGGCGCGCCCAGACCTGCAGGTGCTGCGGGCGGTGGCCGTGGTGGCCGCGGTGGCCGCGGCGGCGGAGATCCAAACAGCTTCGGTTTCTCCACCTGGCTGCTGAAAGATGGCGAGGACAGGTACATCGCGAATCGGCTGGTGGAGATATTCCAGGAAGCTGGGGTGAAGCCGGTCGTGAGGGGCAAACCGGCGACCACCAAGGCTGCGGCGTCTGCGAAGAAGTAACCGATGGGCTCGTTCTCAACGAGCCCGCGCTAAGCTTAGGCTTGAGCCACCAAACCTCGCCTCAGCGAGCAGAAATCGCGTGATTTCGGTTCGATGTGTCGGCGCTTATGACCACGCCGGATCAATAGCCAGCGAATTTACCGAGCACATTATGCAGCTGCCATGACGGCGGCAAACCATCGCCCACTGTCGCATTACCTCCATGCACCTCGAAAGGCGGCCAGTGATCCCTGATCAATCCGGACGCGCACACCTATTCCGAACGGGTGGGCTACACGTACGAAGGCGGCCCGCGATGCGCGCCCGTCAGCGACCTCCGTACGAGTCGCTCGCTCTGCCCACAGCATCTCAATTGCCACCGCGAAGAGCTCGCTAAACGCACGAAGAGGCCAGCTTCGGGGGGCGCGTTGATGTAGGATGTCATCAGGTCGTCCAACTGGAGCAATCGTATGAAGATCCATCACGTCGTGCCGTCCGTGAGCCACTGGCTCCTGTCCATGGCATCCCTCTTATTGGCTGTCGGCCACGCGTCAAGCACTGACAGTTTAAATCAGATATTTGCGAAGTCGCGCTACAAGATTGGCCCTCCAGGCGCCCCTCAAACAGAGATGGCCGGGGCGGGAATCCAGACTCAACTCGTTAAAGAGTTTTGCCGCTACTGGCC
>JASHYS010000230.1 GCA_030042915.1 Acidobacteriaceae bacterium | reverse complement strand
CTGCAGCCCTTCGTCCAGATCCTTCCGCTCACGGCGGCCATCAACGCCATGCGCGGCAATATGCTGCAAGGCGCGCAGCTTGGCCAGATGATGCCGCCGCTGGCCATTCTGCTGGCGTGGTTCGTGCTGCCGCTCGCCGTCTCCATCCGCATCTTCCGCTGGAGATGAAGCAGCCGAACCGCTCCACCTTCTTACTCGGTCTTCCTCAGCAGCGTGTAGATCCAGCCGATGAAGGTGAGCACAAGAAAGGGGTATGCAAAGTAGGGCAGCGGCTTGGTGACAGGCAGCACCACCTCGCCCCAGAAGATTTGGGCCGCGGTGAAGGCAAAGAGTGCGGCGGCGATGATGCCCGCGATGCGTGTCCAGATAACGAATATGTTTGGCACGCTGGTGAGCACGAGCGCAGCCGACCAGAGGGCAGTGCCGGCTGCAAAACTGGAAACACTCGCTTCCAGAGTGCCCGCTGTACCGCCCAACATCACGGCCTCGCCAATCGCGAAGACAAGAAAACCGGCGGCGACGCAATCGTTGCCCTTTCTGAAAAACAACAAGGTGAGCAGCGCAGCGGCCACCACGAGGCCGACGGAATCAAGAGCCCACGAAACGGCGCGAACGTTCTGGCTGGCTACCATGGTTCCGAGCATGCCAAAGATGCCGCCCAGCGCCAGACCTGCAACTGCGACGATTTTGAGTGGCTTGTTCATATAGCTCGGCATCCTAAGCCAAACATCCCCAGCTAGTCGAGAAGATCTTGCGGTTTGGGGCGCCGCATCGTAAGCTGCCTCCGAGGAGATGGTCACCATGTTCTGGCTGCGTCTGTTTGCCGTCACCATCGCCGCCGGCGTACTCACGTCGCTCACCGACTGGCTGTTTGCCGGCGATTGGATTCACAAGCGCTGGACCTATCCGGAGATTTGGAGAAAAGGTAGCGAGTCGCGCGCCGTCGCGCTCACCAGTCCCTTGCCCTTCCTCACCTGCGCGGCATTCGCCTTGCTGGCCCACCACCTGGGTCTCGACTCGGTCAGGAGCACTGCCAAGCTGGCGGCCATGATTTGGGTCATCGGCCCGTTGCCGCTCATCCTGACGAATGCCGCCTTCATCAAGCTGCATCGCGCATTTGTCTTCTTCTACTCGCTGGGATGGCTCGTAAAGTTGATGATCGCCGCCGTGGTGACGGGAAGATTTCTGCGCTGAGCCCAGCCGGCTTCAGCGGGCGCAAGAAATTTCCCAACCCACGTCTCAGGGCTTTGCACCCAGCGGCGTCGGGTTCGAATAATAGCCGTCGCGGGTGCGCACCACGGCATCGCGCTGGTCCACCTTCAGCTCCAGGTGGTGGTACTCGTTGGGCTTGTCGGGCGGCGGTGGATCGAACCCGATTTCGTACCAGGAATCCACGTCCGTCAGGCACTTGCGAATCATTCCCGTCACGTCGCTGTTCGATTGCGTGGCCAGTCCTCCGCTTTGCAGCGCAATCACCTGCACGCCAAGGTTGCCGGGCTGAACCTCGTTGACCTTGGAAACCCCTTTCAGGAACGCCTCGTAATAGTCGGCACGCGCCAGCGATTCGCCCACCCCCACTGGATTGATGTTGTAGAGCGTCACGTTGGCGCTGCGCATTTGTGTTGAAAAGCCGATCACCGCTGAGAAGATCTGCTCTTCCTGTTTTTCCGTGAGGTAGATTTGCGGGCCCGAAACCAGAGGCCAGCCCGGCGAGATCCAGATCGCGATCTTGCGGCCGGGCAAGGTTCCGGCGAAATTCAAAAGCTGGTTGAAAGCGTTGAGGCAGATCTGCAGACGTTCGTCCCCGCTCCATTCCGACGAACGGTTAATCTGCCGCAGGCCGATCTCGTGGTGTGCCAGGCCGTCGCTCAGCGCCAGGCCATTGGTCGAAAAAGTGTTCTCAATTTGAATGCCCTGGTCGGTGAGCACAGCAATCGAAGTCGGATGCGCCAGGGTGCCTTCATTAGCTTTCAGGAAATTCTCCACGCCGTCGCGCATGTAGGCCACCAGCGAGAAAGGCGTGTTGACCGCGTCGAGAACCAGGATCACGTGAACCGGCACATCCGCGGGGCCGACCACGCGGAAGGATGTAATGGGCCGCGGCTTCTTGTTGTCCAGAACCGTAAAGTCCTGCTGGCGAAGGTTGGGAACCGGCTGGCCGTTCTTGGTGTTGACAACGACGTTGAGTGTCACACCGGTGGTTGGCGCCGGCGCAGCCGATGGCAGCGTGAGGGCAGGTAGCGAATGTTGTGCCGATGCCACGGCCAGGCCGGAGAAAACCACGGCCAGAAGGGTTGGGACGAACCGATCGAGGTTCATGCGCGCGGTCATGGAATGCCTCCGATGGCGTCTTGCGGGATTTGCGAATGGCGTGCCGACTGCAGAGACACATCATACCGCGAGCGGGGCTCGCCGGGCACCAGAATTCCGTCAGGACGGCGTCGAGGCGAGCCGGTAAAATCAATGGGAGATGGAATCCATGAATCAGGGCCCTGTAACGGCCGAGACGATCCTGGGCGGGAGCCGATTTCTGCGCGCGTGCCTGCGCAAGCCGGTCGATCGCACGCCGGTATGGTTTTTGCGCCAGGCTGGCCGCTACATGCAGGAGTACCGCGAGGTGCGCAAGCATCACACGCTCGTGGAAATTTGTAAGCGGCCCGACTTGGCCGCTGAGGTCACCATTACCGCGGCGGAGAAGCTGGGCGTGGATGCGGCCATCATCTTCGCCGATCTGCTGCTGCCGCTTGAGCCCATGGGCCTGGACTTTGAGTTTCAGGCAGGCGAAGGACCCGTGGTGCACAAGCCGGTGCGAACCGCCGACGATGTGCTCGCGCTGCGCACCGATCGTGTGGGCGAGTTGCAGTACGTGGCGCAGGCCATTGAGAAAGTGGCCGCGCATTTTCGCGACCGCCTGGGCGTGATTGGATTTTGCGGCGCGCCCTACACCCTGGCCAGCTACATGATCGAGGGTGGTGGCTCGCGGAATTATGTCTACACCAAGCGCATGATGTATGCCGAGCCCATTGCGTGGAGCGGCCTCTTGGATAAGCTGGTCACCGTGCTGACGGAGTACTGCCGCCTTCAGGTGCAGGGCGGCGCCGACGTGATTCAGATTTTCGATAGCTGGGTTGGTTCGCTGGCGCTTAACGATTACCGCACCTACGCCTTCGAAGCTTCAAAGCGGCTGGTGCGCGCGGTGCAGGCCATGGGTGTGCCCGTGATTTATTTTGGCGTTGAAACCGCTGGACTGCTCGAGCAGATGGCCGCCACCGGGGCCGACGTGATCGGCCTCGACTGGCGCCAGCCGCTCGACGAAGGCTGGAGAGCGGTCGGCCACGCCCACGCGGTGCAGGGAAATCTCGATCCCATCACCTTGTTTGCGCCCGTTGAAGTCCTGGAGCAGCGGGTCAAGGAGATTCTGCTCGCCGCCAACCGCCGGCCCGGACATGTTTTCAATCTCGGCCACGGAATTGTTCCCGAAACGCCAGTGGAGAATGTGCAGGCCGTGGTGAAAATGGTGCACGAATTCCGCCCGCCCGAAAACGCGGAGGCGGCGCGTGGCTAAACAAGCAGTGCTGTTGCTGGCCCACGGAACTCCGGAAACGGTAGAGCAGATTCCCGAGTATCTGCGCAACGTGGTAAGCGGGCGGCCGGTGCCGCCGGCGGTCGTCGAAGAGATCCAGCACCGCTATGCGCTCATTGGGCGCAGCCCGCTCACCGAGCTCACCATGGAGCAGGCGCGCCTGGTCGAGGCAGAGCTGGCCGCCTCGGGGCTGCCGGTTCCGGTGTATGTGGGCATGCGCAATTGGCGCCCGTATATCCCCGATGTCGTGCGGCAGATGCGCGCCGATGGCATTGAAGCCGCGGCCGTGATCTGCATGGCGCCGCAAAACTCGCGCACCAGCGTGGGGCTTTACCGGCGCGCCGTGGAGGCTGAGGCTGGCGGGCTGCGCATCGACTTCATTCCCGCATGGGCTGAACATCCGCTGCTTGCCGATGCTTTTGCCGAACGGCTGCGCCCGGCCTGGGCAAGGCTGAGCGCCGAGGTGCGCAAACCGGTGCCCGTCCTCTTCACCGCGCATAGTGTGCCCACGCGAACGGTCGCGCCCGCTCAGGAATCAGGCGCCGAGCCCCGGCTCTGGCCGGGAGACGGAGCCGATCCTTATGCCGAGCAGGCACGGCGAACCGCGGAACTGGTAGCGGCCCGTGTGCCCGAGATTCCGCGCTGGTGGTTCGCTTTCCAGAGCCAGGGCGCCAGCGGTGGGCCGTGGCTGGGGCCGAGTGTTGAGGAAACTCTGGAAAACCTGGCAACCGAGCACGTGAACGCTCTGATTCTTCAACCAATTGGCTTCCTCTGCGACCATGTGGAAATCTTGTTCGACGTCGACCAGCACTTCAAGAAGGTTGCGGCCGCGCTCAGCATTCGCTTGGAACGGCCAGACTCGCTCAATGCCTCGCCAACATTGGCGAAGACCGTCGCAAACCTCGCTGAACAGGGCCTGCAACGGCTTTGAACGCGAGGCGGCTCGAGCGCGGCCACGCGCTTCGACCCGATTACGAAACGATTACGTTCGCATTGCAAACTGAATTACTCGGGTACCCACCGGCGATAACCTTGGCTATCTAAAAACCGGGTCGAAGGATAATATCTTAAGTAACTCAATTCCCCCGGGAATTCCATTTCAATTGGAACAGCTCATTCTGGGGAGCTCCGGTTCGGGCAAGTCAAAGGGCCGCGTATTTGTTCCAGGGAATCGAAGGGTCACCAAGGAGACGAGGGTGCCTGGAAGCATAGCGCCGGAAGCCGTATCAGGGAAAGCCGTCCATATGTCCTTACCAGATGTTAAGGAACCGGTTTGGTGCGAAGAATGCGGGAGTGACAAGGTCACGAGGGTCTCCCGGCATGGATTTCTGCAGATTCGAATCTATCCACTGTTTGGTTTGTACCCTTGGCGCTGCTCGCGTTGCGGACATGATGTCCTTTTGCGAAAACGCAGACGGACCAAGGTGAAGACGAAGAAGGACGCGAAGCCAAGCTGAGCCGCAAAGTCGCCCCATCCTTTCCGCGTCCTGTGCGGAAAGGTGGGAAACTGGCAGATTACGAATCCACGCGGTGTCCGCCCTACGAGCGGAAGAAATTCTTCGCCAGGAAGAGTACGTTGGCTGGCCGCTCCGCCAGGCGGCGCATAAAGTACGGGTACCATTCCCTGCCAAACGGCACATAAACGCGCACCTTATAGCCCTCGCGCACCAGTCCGCGCTGCAGGTCGCGGCGCACTCCGTACAGCATTTGAAATTCGTAATGCGCGGGTTCGATATGATAGGTGGCCGCGTACTCCTTCACTTGAGCGATGATGGATTCGTCGTGCGTGGCCAGACCGTGATAGACGGGACTGTCGAGAAGCAGATTCGCGAGAGTGAGAAAATTGGCGTCGACGTCGGCCTTGCGCGGAAAAGCCACTTCGGGCGGCTCTTTGTACGCGCCTTTACACAAACGAATGCGGATGCCGTCGGCCAGCAACTGCTCCACGTCGGCCTGCGAACGATAAAGATACGACTGGATGACCACGCCCACAGCACCGCGCATCCCGGCACGCGCGTGCACGCGGCGCACAATATCCAGCGTGATCTGCGTCAGGCTGGAGTCTTCCATATCGATGCGCACAAAGTTCTGCTTGGCGCGCGCATGCTGAACCAGATCGCCGGCAATCGACTCGGCGAGTCGGGGCGACTGCTCCAGACCCATCTGCGTCAGCTTCACGCTGATGTTGGCGTCGATGTGGCGTTCGGCGATGGCATCGAGCGCCCTGTGGTACACATCGGCGGCCCGGTGCGCCTCAGTCTCTGATGTAACGCTTTCACCCAGTGAGTCGATGGTGACCAACATTCCCTGCTGATTCAGAGATTCGGCAACGCTGAGCGCATCTTCCAGCTCCATGCCGGCGATAAAGCGCCTGTTGACGCGGCTCCCCATCCGGGAGTGTTCAACAAAATGGCGCATCGGACGATTGTGGGACAGAGCAATAAAGGCAGAACGAAGAACTGGCATTACGCGCCCCTTGGGGGAGATTGCGCCGGGCGGGGATGGCTGCGGCCGATCTCGCGGACATATTAGTTTCGCATACGCCGCCGGGGAAAAGTGTGGCGCCTAACACCTTCGTGCGATGCGACCAACATAATCGTGAGGGTCATCCTGAGCGAGGTTTGGCGCGGCATCGGGGTCCCCGGCGAGCGTTCTTTGCTCGCTGGGGTGAGCGCCAAACGAAGTCGAAGGACCTGCATTTTGTACCCATGCCCGTGCCCTATCCTTTCGGCGCATCTTGCCGAAAGGGTGAGACCGCAGACCTGACTCCGCGAACGCCGCCAACCCCGCTAACTCCGCTTGCCTCTAGTGCACCTCAAAAAGCGCGCACCCATGAGCCGGAAGCGTCACACTGATCTCTTTCGATTCCTTGACGGTAGTGCCGTCCCACACATTCCGCGCAGAGTGCTTGGGGCTGTCCAGGCCAAGTTGACTCCACGTGGCGTGCAGCGTCACCGGGGTGCCGTCGAGGTTGAAGAACGCGAAGTACTCGGCATAGCCGCGCGCGCCGGGCTCATTGATGGTGGCGCGCCACACGCGAGCGGTCTCAAAAAGCGGCCCCAGCGCAGCGTTGTCCACTGGCCGGCTATACGTCGAGTTCTGGTTCACGAAGATCACGTCCTGGTTGGTGATCAGCGAACGCGTGAAGTCATCGAGCCGCGTCAGATTGCCGCCCAGAATCAGAGGGGAGCGCGCCACCGCCCAAAGCGTGAATTCCGTGCGCTGCTCATCGTGCGTCTCGCGCGACTGGCGCGGATCGCCCATGCCTGGATGCGGGCCGATCCAGCCTTCAGGCAGCATGTCGGCATCGGGCCAGTTGCCCGGCTTCGTGTAGACGTACCACTGCGCCAGGCGATCGAATGCGCCTTCCAGCCCGAACGGATATTCGTCGCCCGGCTTGTTCGGCAAAGTCCATCCGTCCCAGTGATCGCCTGAGATCCGCCACATCTGCGCGTACTCGCCCACTTCGCCGGCGTGCTCCAGCGCCGTGGGTCCAGGCGAAAGGCTCAGCACAATGGGCCGCCCCGATCTGCGGATGGCTGCGGCAATCTGGCGAATCTCCGACGGCCGATAGGGATTGGTGGCGATGCAATCGACCTTCAAAAAGTCCAGGCCCCACGCCGCGTACAGCTTGATCATGGAGTCGTAATAAGCCTGGCCCGCGGCGTTGTCCTTCACTCCCCAGTTCCCGTCGTCCCAGGGACACGGAGACGCGGTATCGGCCGCGTCGGCCGCGTGAAACGAGCTGCCCTCAATGGGCAAATTAGCCGCCACCACCTGCCGTGGAATGCCGCGCACAATATGGATCCCGAATTTGAGCCCCTGCGCGTGCACCCAGTCGGCCAGTGGCTTGAATCCCGCTCCATTGGCCGCCGAAGTGTAGCGCGCCGCGTCGGGAATGAGAAGGCCGTCGCCGTTCCACAGATAATGTCGCTCTTCAAGGTTGTGGCCGGCAGGATTCGCCATGTACCAGCCCTCGTCGATCACCACGTATTGCCATCCAAACTGGCGGATGGACGTGAGCACCGACGCATTGGCCTTGAACTGCTCCTCGTCGATGGTGAATCCGTACGAGTCCCAACTGTTCCAGCCCATCGGCGGAGTGGCGGCAAGCTGTTGCGAGTGGCCGGCCGCGAGAATCGAAAGCCACGACGCCAGAACAGCAACGGGCACGAGGATGCGTCTGATCATGTGGAAACGTATACCACAAAGCCGCGGAATCAGCGCGGGTTGGCCAACCATGTTCTCCGTGCGCGATCCCAGGATCACTTGAGCGCGCAGCGGGTTATCCTATGCCAGGCGCGCAAAAGTCCCAGAGAACCCGCGGCCCGCACGGCCTAGGAGAACCATGACGAGAATCGGGACAGCCCGCGTGCCCCTCGGCGTCGCGATCGCGATCCTGCTCGCCTGCTGCGCCTCTGCGTCCGCCCCGGCCCAATCCGCCCCCGCGGCCAAACCCGCAACGGTCGAAGTCCTCTTCGTCAGCGACATCCACTTCGAGCCCTTCTGGGATCCGGGCAAAGCCGAAAAACTCGAAGCTGCGCCATTGAGCCAGTGGCATTCCATTCTCGCAGGTCCTGAAACGCCGGGCCGCGAAGCGCGGTTCAACCAATTGCAGCAGACCTGCAAAGCCCGCGCCGCCGACTCGTCCTTCACGCTGTACCAATCGAGTTTGCAGGCCATGCACGCGCAGGCATCCGGCGCGCGCTTCATCATTTTGAGCGGCGACCTCATGTCGCATGACTTCTCCTGCAAATTCTCCACTGTCTTTCCCAAGGCCGCGCCCGGCCAATACCGCGCCTTCGCTCAGAAAACGGTCAGCTACGTGCTGGCCGAGTTGCGCTCCGCATTTCCCGGCGTGCCGCTCTTCGCGGCGCTCGGCAACAACGACTCCGACTGCGGCGACTACCAGCTCGACACGCACAGCCAGTTCCTCACCCTCCTGGCTCCGGAATTTACGCGCGGCTTTCCCGCGGCCGATCGCCAACAGGCCGTGCGCGACTTTGCCGCGGGCGGCTACTACAGCGTCACGCTGCCCGCGCCCCTCGCGCACACGCGTCTCGTGGTGCTCGACGATCTCTTCATGTCGCGCCGCTATCAGACCTGCGCTGCGAAGACTGACGACGCGCCGGCCGCGGCGCAAATCGCGTGGCTCAAGCAGCAACTGGACGCCGCGCGCCGCAGCGGCCAGAAAGTCTGGGTCATGTCGCACATTCCTCCCGGTGTGGATCCGTACGGCACGGCACACAAGGCACTCGCCATCTGCGCCGGCGCCGCGCCCCAAATGTATTTGAGTTCCGAAAAGCTGCCCGAAGCCATGGCCGAATACGGCGACGTCATCCGCTTGGCGGTCTTCGCGCACACCCACATGGACGAAGTGCGATTGCTCGAGCCCAGCGCGAGCAGCACCTCGCACGGCCCGGTCCCCATCAAGATGATCGCCTCCATCTCGCCCATCGACGGCAACAATCCGTCCTTTACCCTTGGCCAGGTCGATGCGGCCACCGCAACGCTTAAGGATTATCGCGTGATTGCGGCGTCAAACCAGACCGGCGTCGCCACCACCTGGACCGAGGAATATGATTTCGCGCGCACCTATCAGCAGCCGGCGTTCACTGCGGCCACGCTGGGCAGCCTCATTGCCGGCTTCAACGCCGATCCCATGGGCCAGTCACTTGCCAGCCAGAATTATCTGCGCAATTACATGACGGGCGTCGATCTGCGCGGCCTCGCACTCATCTGGCAACCGTACGTCTGCGCGCTGAGCAACGACTCCGCCGATGCGTTCAAGTCTTGCGCCTGCGGCAAGTGAAACACTGGTTGCCTCATCCAAGCTCCGCTTGGGTGGGGGAGCGCTCCGCGCCGCTTGACCCAAAAAGGGATGGGGGTACCCCCGGTATTAAACAGTAAACATCGATTCCGCACCCGGGAGCCCTTCCGCCGGGCACGGGAGGATTGCGATGATGGAGGAATGAAGACGGTCTTTGAGGCAGCGGGTGGAATGGACGGCATGCGCCGTCTGGCCGAGGCATGGCATCACCG
>JASHYS010000229.1 GCA_030042915.1 Acidobacteriaceae bacterium | reverse complement strand
ACGCCGGTGCGATCTGCCATGACTCTTTCCGCCTGCTGACTGATCAAACCGAATCCTTTGTTTTCGGCGTCGACCGCAAGAGATTCGAGAGCACGGCGGCCGGAAACCTTGTCGGTCCCTAGTAATTCGATCTCGCCGAGAACCAGCCTGGCCTTCATCAACATGCTTCCTTGATCTGCGGATCGGGCTTCGTACACAGCTTGTAAAGCGTCCCTTTGAGCCTGCCCCGATTTTCCTTCGGCTGCGTCGACCAGCGCAGCGAGCATTTCGCGCTCGGTCACCTGCTCCCCCGGAATCGCCTCGTCTTTCCAAGCATTTTCACGAACCTCGTCATAAGTGTGGATGGCTTCTAGACTCTCGTCCTTCTTGCCCTCTCTTAGCAGGACCTCCGCCAGTTGATTGGAAGCAATTGCAACTCCACCGGGGTCATTGGCGTTCCGGTGCTCCTCAATGGCCAGTTTCAGTGTTGCCTCGGCCTCCGCGAGCTGCCCTTTCTCCATTTGCGCGACTCCGAGAGTTTGGCGGCTCTGCGCAAGCGGAACCACGTCACCGACAGAAGCCATTATTGCCACCGCCCGATTGGACAGGCTCTCTGCCTCGTCGAGACGGCCTTGCCACGTGCGGACGATTGCCAGCCCGTTCAGCTGCAATGCCTCTCTGTTTTTCTCGCCGGTTTGGCGATAGAGGGCCAGAGATTGCTGGAGATAATTGTCTGCTAAGTTCAAGTTCCCCTGAACGGTCGCTTCAATTCCCAGATCCATAAGCCGCCCAGCAATGCGGCTGCGATCGTTAACCTCCCGGCTCAGGTCGAGAGATCGCTGATAGAGAATAATCGCTTGCGCGTGGTGAGTGAACAACATATCACCCATGAGGCTCAGCGCGTAGGCCTCCTCCTTCTTGTTGCCGACCTTTCGGAAAATGGCCAATGCCTGATTGCACAGCTTTTCGCCCTCAGCTAAACCGACAAAATACATTCGGATCTGAGCCAACGCCGAAAGAGCGCGGCCATGATTGCCTTCGTCCCCGACCTGTTCGCTCATTGAAAGTGCATTGGAGTAAATTCTCTCTGCTCCCTGAGGATCGCCCTGCTGCCAGCGCACGCGCCCCTGGTCGATTAGCAATCGAGCCACCGCGGAACGGTCGCCGATGGCCGTATATCGGGTTTCGGCGTCCTTCCATAAGGCCATTGCCTCAGGAAGGCTTCCCAACGCTCTAAGGGCTTCGCCTTCTTCCTCTTCTGCGCGGGCCACCAATTGAGTTGCTTGAGACTCTCGCGCCCGGTCTGCAGCGCGAATCGCAGCATCCCTTTGGCGGCGGAAGTCGGACACAGAAGACGCTGCCTCTGCCTCTGCAATGTCGATCCTCGACTCATCGTCAGATCCGACTGGCGCCTGACGTAGCTGTGCGACCGTATCGAGCGCAACCAGCGGTTTTCCCGCCAGGGTCTGAGCGCGAGCGAGGCGAATGCCGTTCTCTATCCTGTCGGGGAAGAGTTGAAAGAGCCTCGAGTACACTTCAATCGCGCGGTCCCATTCATAGTTGGCTTCGTGGTACTGACCCTCCACGAGCAATCGCTGCTCGGTAGATAGGCTGCCTGACAGATCGAGAGCTCGCTTGGCCTCAGTCCTGGCGTCTTCTGAGAAGCCGAGCATCGTATTCGCGGTACTCAAAGCTGCATGGGAAAGCGCGTGCTCAGGCTCCAAAGCAACCGCCCTTTGCAGCAGGACTCGCGCATCGAGCGGATCGAATCTTCCGAGTTCTTCTGTTCCCTCGGCATAGAAGCGCGCCGCGTCAGGATTCGTGGGCAACATGGCACGGAGCGAGACCAGGCTGGAGCCCTCCAGCGGAACCAGGCGAAGCTTACTTCTCAACTGTGCTCCCGCACTCGCCACCAGATCGAAAATCTCCGAGCGTGATCCGGACGCGCTTACCGTAAACAGAAGTCGGCCGGAGCGGGCATCGTGCATCTGCGCATCTAGTCGAACTCTGCTCTGACCATCGCCTCCGGAGTTCGCGTAAGAGCCGGAAAGCACGAGATCAGATCCCAAGTCGTGGTTCATCCTGGCGAGCACTTTCGGGCTGACTTGATCGAGATTCATCAGCCGCTGCTCGGATCGGAATCGCTCGATCGCTTCGCGTGAGATTGCGTGCAGTCCATCACCCTCAGCCAGATCGTTCGATAACCAATCGGACAACGCAGCGGAAAGCCATTCGTCGGCCGGGTTTCCACTCAGATTTGTGAATCTCAGAACGGCTACCGATTGGGGCGTGCCCGGCGAACGCGTAATTCTGAATATGGTCCAAGCGGAAAGCGGAATGGCCACGATCATCAAAATCGCTGCAATCTTCCACGCCTTTCCCTCGGCGGAAGCACGTGAAAGCAGGCCTCGGCCGAAGCCGCTTCTCGTTACGCCTCCTGCCTGATCGGCCCGCACGATGTCGCCGGCATAAACAGCTAAGGGCGGCAGCTGTCTCCTGACCGGATCGTGGGGCTGTGCAGAAGGATCGGCCTGTTCAGGAGGGGGTTGGTTTCCGTTCTGCTCTGTGCTCTTGGCGGCCGATGCGGGGGCGGATCGTCCGTTCCGGTTCACGAACTCAACATCAGCGATAAACCTGTAGCCATACCGGCTCAGTGTCTGCACGAAGCGAGGATTTGCGGGATCGTCTCCGAGAGCGCAGCGAACTTTGTGAATCGCCTTGTTCAGTCGCTGGTCGAAGTCCCCGTGCTGCTCGCCCGGCCAAAGCAGGTTGACTAGTTCATCCCTGCCGACGATCTGGCCTGGCTCCTCGAGCAGGCGGGCCAAAAGCTGCGCCGGCTTCTGCTCCATTCGCAGCCGGAGGCCGTGTTTCTGCAGCCTAAGCGTGCCCAGGTCAAACTCAAAGGCTGACCAACGGGCCAGAAGCTCTCCCTGTCGCGCGGAGTGCATGGCGCGATTGACCTCCGGGGGAGACGAGTAGAAACAATGTTACCTGCTTTCTTCTTTATTGGCTAGCACTTGCAGGGGAATAAAAAGGAAGAGACTCGGAACTTGCGAAGCATAGGCCAACTCAAGCTTTAATCTCTCACGCACTTTCCCTGTGGTTCCCAGGCTTTGGGGATTTTGCTGGTTGGAGCCACTGAAGCAATCACATTGAGCCCCGGGTCATGTCGGGCCATCGTCATTTTCATGTTGTTCGGTCTGAGTCGAACCGGGTTTCGCGGAGACTTCTCTGATCGACTGAGCCGCTCCGGTCATGCCTGCAATCATCCCCATTACGCATTTCCGACACGGAGGTAACGATCATGCAAGGAATCAAGCAGCAATGCTCGACGGGTGAGGTATGCCAAGGTAGAAGCCAACTGCTCACAAAAGTTGCGCTCACCTGTTTCGCGTTCCTGTCGGCAGGCGCAGCCGCGGACGCGCAGTTTTTGGCCTACGTCACCAACGGGGCTGACGGCACCGTTTCGGTAATCAACACGGCCAACAACACTGTAGCTGCCACAATTCCGGTCGGGAACGGACCTAGCGCCGTGGCGATAACGCCCGGCGGGACTATGGCCTATGTCACGAACTCGTCTGACAATACCGTGTCGGTGATCAACACCGTCACCAACACAGTCGTCGCCACGGTGCCCGTCGGGAACGGCCCGGCGGGAGTTGGCGTCACGCCGAACGGGGCATTCGTTTATGTGTCGAATAGCCTCGACAACACCGTTTCAATCATTGGTACGGACACAAACACGGTGGTGGCCACGGTGCCGGCCGGAACCAACCCCAATTCGCTGGTCTTCTCTCCTAGTGGGGCCTACGCATATGTCGTAAATAATCAGACACTCACCATCATCAACACAGCCACGAACACCGTAGCGGCTACGGTCCCGGTCTCATCCGGAGGCTTAGGCTCCGACGGTCCTGGGCTGGCGATCACGCCGAACGGAGCGTCCGTGTACGTGGAGGGATGCTGCGGCCTGATTTCGGTGGTTAGCACGCAGACAGACGCCGTCACCGGTACGTTTTTTCCACCTACCGGATACCACGTTCCCGAGGACTTGTGGGGGATCGCGATTGCGCCAAATGGGGCGCTCGGATACGCCGCAGTTGGCATATTATCCGAAGTCGAGGTTTTCAATGCGGTAACAAGTGCCGTGACCACGACAATTCCGGTTGCAGGCCAGCCTTCGGCACTGGCGGTTACTCCGGACGGCGCTTACTTGTACGTTGCTAATTATTCCGGCGGTTATGTATCGGTAATCAGCACTGCCACAAACGCGGTGGTTGGCACCGTGAGCGTCGGAAATCAACCGAACGCCATCGCGATCGCCGCATTGAATAGCTACGCCGTGCTCTATGGCGACAACAGCTTTTATGGCAACCAAACCGTGAATGGAAGCCTTTCCGCCATCAACATCAGCGGCAACGGCGCGGGCCTGACCGGCACAGCTACGAACCTCAGCATCGGCGGCAATGCGGGATCGGTGACGAACGGCGTGTACACAACCACGGCGCTTGGCGGGGATCTGAGCGGCTACCTACCGAACCCGAC
>JASHYS010000228.1 GCA_030042915.1 Acidobacteriaceae bacterium | reverse complement strand
GCGGGCCAGCGATTGAGCCCCTCGCCCACGTAAGCCGAGACACCCTTTTGGCGCGCCATGGCGATGAGCATGGGCACAAAGCCGTGATCGCCTTCGCCGTGCACCGAGGGCGGCAGCCGCATGATGGAAGCCGCTACGCCTCGCGCCGCAACCGCACGCGCCGCTTCGTCTGACTTGCGCGGAAAGTCCGGCGCCGTCCCATCGTCTTCCGTGGCCCGCGGACCCTTGCGCACCACCATCAGAGAGCCCGACGTGACGATCAGCGGCCGATCGGATCCCGCGAGCGCATCGCCGAGCGTTTCAATGGCGCGGCGGTCCAGCTCCGCGGCCGGCCCGTAGTTCGCGAAATCGTGCCGGAAGGCGGTGTGAATCACGCCGTCGGCTTCGGCTGCTCCGCTGCGCAGGCTCTCCAGATCGTCGAGCGAGCCGCGATGTACTTCGGCTCCGGCCAGCGCAAGCTCCCGCGCTTTCTCATCGCTTCGCGCCAGGCCAAGCACCTCGTGCCCGGCTCCCAGCAACTCCCGCACCACAGCAGAGCCCACAAATCCGGTGGCTCCGGTAACAAAAACACGCATATTGATTCTCCTATTCAGGTGGATGGATTGAGTCGAGAAGGTCAAGCTTTTCGACGGGAATTTCGAGCGTTGCGGCGCGAAGATTCTCACGAAAATGTTCGAGCGAGGACGTGCCCGGGATCACCAGAATATTCGGTGCATGCTCGAGCAGCCACGCCAGCGCAACTTGCATGGGCGTGGCGCCAAGCTGCGCCGCCACGTCAGACAAGATACCAGACTCGAGCGGCGTAAATCCGCCCAGCGGGAAGAACGGCACGTAGGCGATACCATCTCGAGCAAGATCGGCGATGAGTACCTCATCAGCCCGATGCGCCAGGTTGTAGTGATTCTGCACGCACACAATGGGCACAATACGGCGCGCTTCCGCGATCTGCGCGGGCGTCACATTGCTCAGCCCGATGTGGCGCACGAGGCCTTTCTGCTGCAGCTCGGCCAAAACGGTGACTTGCGCCTCGAGCGAACCCTCTGCGGGCCCGTGCACACCGAAGACGCTGCGCAGGTTCACCACGTCGAGCGCGTCCAGGCCCAGGTTGCGCAGATTATCGTGTACCGCGGCGATGAGGTCTTCGCGCGACATAGCCGGGATCCACGATCCGTCGGTCCCGCGGCGTGAGCCGATCTTGGTCACGATCACCAGATCATTGGGATAAGGCGAAAGCGCCTGCCGGATGATTTGGTTTGTGATATGGGGGCCATAAAAATCAGAAGTATCGATGTGATTGATGCCGCTGGCAACGGCCTCTCGCAACAACGCGATCGCTCCGTCGACGTCTTTGGGAGGTCCCCAGACCAATTTGTCGCCATCGCGCCCGGCAAGCTGCATGGCGCCGTAGCCCATCCGGTTCACGGTCAGCGAAGTACCGAACAAAGTAAAAGTGCCGGCGAGATCGGTCTGCTGATGCATTTTGTTGCTCCTGATTTAGTTCGTGCGTTCTTGCACCTTTCATTCGATGAAGGAATCCTGGTTTCGCGCCAAAAAAATAATGCATGGACTCAAATTTCCGGCCATCGCCTGGACCTGACGGCTCGATCACTCTGGCGAACCTTCGCGGGCACCGGCGAAGTTGCCTTGGATGATGCACAATAGATGGGGCTTGAGGCCTGCGTACGATGACCGCCGCGAACGAAATCAACGATCACATCTCCGACTGGGACCGCTATTGGATGCGGCGCGCGCTGGAGCTGGCGCGGCGCGGCATCGGCGTCACCTCGCCCAACCCGGCCGTTGGCTGCGTGATTCTGGACCAGACCGGACAGCTGGCCGGCGAGGGATGGCACGAGTACGACCTGTTGGATCACGCAGAAATCGTGGCTCTCAAAGCCGCGGCGGAGCATGCCGGCGGCCGCGTGCGCGGCGGCACGGCTTACGTCACGCTGGAACCTTGCTCCATTACCGGCCGCACGCCTCCCTGCTCCAACGCGCTGATTCAGGCGGGTCTCGCTCGCGTGGTCGGAGCCACCATCGATCCCAACCCCGCTGTCGCCGGCCGCGGATTTGAAGCCCTGCGCGCCGCTGGAATCGAAGTGGCCGTGGGCGCATGCCAGGCTGAAGCGCGCCGCCTGAACGAAGGATTCGCGCGCTGGATTCAGAGCCACCACCCCTTTGTGCTGATGAAAGTGGCCATGACGCTGGACGCGCGCATCGCGCCGCCTCCTGGCGTGCAGGAGGAGCACGCGCCCTACTGGATTACCAGCGAAGCCGCGCGCGCCGCCGTGCAGCCATTGCGCTGGGCTGCCGACGCCACGCTGGTAGGCGTGGATACCGTGGTGGCCGACGACCCCTGGATGACCGACCGCAGCGGCCAGCGGCGCCGGCGCCCGTTGCTGCGCATCGTGCTCGACTCCGCGCTGCGCATGCCGCTGGACTCAAAGCTGGTAAAGACTGCGCAGAACGACGTGGTCATCTTCACCATCTCGCACGACGAAGCCCGCGCCGCGGAGTTTCGCCAACGCGGCGTGCGCGTGGAAGTGCTGCCCGGCGAGCATGGCCGTGTTCCGCTCGAAGCGGTTCTCGACAAGCTTGGCGAAGAGGGCGTGCTCACGCTGCTCACCGAATCGGGCACGCGGCTGAACACGGCCTTTCTGACTGCCGGGCTCGTCGACCGCATTCACCTCTTCATCGCACCGCAGATTATGGGCTCCGACGCGGTCCCCGCCTTCCGCGGCATGCCGCGCTTTGTTGACCTCAACGACGTGGAACTGGAGCGCTACGGCAACGACCTCGGCGTCTCGTCGCTGCTGCGCAACCCTTGGCCGGACACACAGACAACGTAAAGCCGAACCTTGCACTCCAACAGCCCGTTACTAACACCTAAGTTGTACTCAATTTCATCCATTTCCCCCGGATACTTTATGCAGATGCGTTCTGCTTCACTGCAGGAACCCCAGCACGTATTCCAGCTCTGCCGATGATCGACGCGAGCCCTTTCGAGGCTCCGTAACCCACTGGCGTTGGATGCTCAAAACTGGAGGGAACGCAAATGAACCGCTTGCCTTTGAAGTTCTATGTTGCCGCCTGCAGCTTCATCGACCGCGAGGAAGCTCAGGACCTGGTTGAATATGCATTGGTGGTTTGTTTGATCGCCGTGGTTTGCATTGCGGGCATCAACAACCTCGCCACATCGATCAACACCGTATTCAGCAACATCGACAAAAAGCTCTTCTGATCTTCGAGAAAAGAAGCTCTACAAAGATACACCGGCGCTTCTCACAGGACCCGCTCGGGCCACCTGATCCACTTACAAAAACATCACGGCTACTGGAAATCCATTTGCGATGGCCCTTCTTTCCTGTGGCCCAGGCGCTATTCATCTTGAGCCAGGCGTTTTTCAAGGGCTTTCGAATGTGGTCTGTGCAAACTTGCCCACGACCCGAAGGCGAATCGCGCTGTGCGGTTGATAGAATAGTGAAGGTGCCCTTGCGGTTCTGCGCCTCTTTGGGCCGGATTTTGTAGCCGCCGCTCGCCCGCAGCAATCTCGGAAAGGCAAAACCCATGCTTTCCACTCCGCTCATCACGGCCGTCGTTTCCGTTGCCGGCCTGGCCGGCGTGCTGGCCTGGCGCGTGCGCGAGGGCCGCTCGGCGGTGACGCTCAAAAAGATCGTGATGCCGCCGCTGGGCATGGCCACCGGCTTCTGCATGTTTTTCTACCCGCCGTGCCGCGTGCCGTGGGCGTGGGGCCTGGCTGCTTTCGTCATTGGAGCCGTGGTCTTCGCCTATCCGCTGCTGCTCACTTCCGATCTGCACCTGCACAACGGCGAGATTCGCATGAAGCGCTCCGGTGCGTTCTTCGCCGTCATCATCGTGCTGGCCCTTGTCCGCTGGGCCGCGCGAGGCTACTTCGACCGCTTCCTTTCGCTCGAGCAGACGGGCGCCATCTTCTATCTGCTCGCCTTCGGAATGATTCTTCGCTGGCGCGCCAAGCTCTTCTTCGCGTACCGCGCGCTGACCAGCCGCCCTGCCCTCGCTCCGGAACAAGCCCCCGCCGGCGAGTAAGCTGAGTGATTCTTCTCGCCGGCTACATGGGCTTCATTCGGCGCCTGGTTATTCGCTGAACGCTACGCCGCTGAACGACGCAACGCCGATGGCGCTTGAAACGGCTACCGGAGTCAGGTCGCCGTAGCTGTCAATTGAAAAGACGGCGACATACGCTTCGCTGGCGGCGCTGTAGATGACGGCAAGCCAGTTCCCGTCGGGAGATACCGTGATATCGGATGGCGATCCCGGCAGCGGCACCGATTTGTAAAACACTCCGCCCTGGCTATCGCTGAAGAAGATGCTGATCGCCTGTCCTGGCGAGTTGCCTGTGTACCAGATATTGCCTGCACCCTTAGCTACCCAGCAGGGCGCGTTGACGGGATAGGAAGGCGTCGGGCCAACCACCGCGTTCAGGGTTCCGTTCGCGTCGACGATCGCGAAGCTGTCGGGGCTGTGCGCCGGCGTGAAGCCCAACACGTTACCCCAGAAGGCTTCTCCCAGCGGCACCATGTCGGCATCGCTGGGCAAAGGAATCGAATTGCTTGACCCATTCAGCACGCCGCCTTCCCCGGTGAGCGGCAACTGCCAAAGAGATCCCGAACTGAAAGTGACGGCGGCCCAACTCTGGCCAACAGCAATTTGCGCGGCCGATGGATCGGAGAGGCTCACGACTGGACCGTCGACGAATCCCCAGGGCCAGGCGTGGCTCTCGGCGCAGTTAGCGCCCACGACGAACAGGTGGCCGCCGGTCAAAGCGACGGAGTCAGGCTTGGTGCAGTCGGCCGCCAGCTGAATCGTCCCACCGATGGAGACGGCATCGCCTCTGCGCACCATCTGGGTGACGGTATTGGATCCGTAATTCGCGACTGCGCCAAGCTGGCCGTTGAACTGCACGATGCCCGCGTTCGTGCTCGCGCCGCCTTTTCCGCCGGTGGGCAAAGTCTGCGCCAACTCCAGCGCAGCAGTTCCGTTGAGCTTGAAGACGACAACGGCGTTCCCGCTGGCATTATTCGTGCTGGTAACCACCAGCGGCGTGCCTGCAGTCTGGCACTGTGCGGCCATGGCACCGGTGAGAATCAACGCCACCGGTACAAGACCGGCGCGCCACATAACAGGCTTCGATAGGCAAGGTTTGTTCATTGGGATCTCCTGGAGATTTGAAATGAAGAAGCTCGGCGCAGCGAGCGTGAGAGAGGCGCCCAGCCGCCGCGCGCGTTTACAGATGGGATTTCGCTTTCGCCTGCCGAAAAGTTACGGCCCGGGCCGCGCCATCGCGCCTAAATAAAATGCTGCTGAATTTTTCCTGCGCGGCGTAACTTTTCCCCGCTCCGGATCGAATCTCTGATCTGGGGGTTGCAGAGGGCCGCGGCACGCAGCATCCGCGGCTGGAGGTTTGCGTGCGAGAGGCGATTTCGTTGAAGATTTACCGTGGACGCCTCTATTGCATGGATTCCGGCGAAAATTTCGAGTTGTTGATGGTCCGCTATCAGCAGGGCGATTTCGCCGCAGCCACGGTTCTCATTGACTGCATCAGCCCGCGGCTGCACCGGTTCTTTGTTGCGCAATCGATGAGCCGCGCCGATGCCGATGACCTGCTGCAGGAAACCTGGCTGCGCATTCACAAGGTGCGTCACACCTATCGCCCCGGCGAACCCGCGCTCCCGTGGTTCTACGCGATTGCGCGGCACATTCGCGTCGACCATTACCGGAAGAGTGTCCGCGCCGCCGTCAATGAGCGGGAGCTTGAGGAAATGTCGAAGGGAGCTTCGACAATCCGGCACGCAGCCGGCGCTGCCGGCGAGCTGGAGGCTTTGCTGGCCCCGCTTTCACTCAGCCAGCGCGAAGTAATCACGATGTTAAAGGTCGAAGGCATGTCACTTGAAGAAGTCGCGCGCGCCACATCGTCAACCGTGGGATCGGTAAAGCAAAAAGCGCATCGCGCCTACAAAAAGCTACGGGAAGTCATGGGTGCGCGCCAGGGAAAGTGGAAGAGTGGAGAGCTGGTGTGAACGACCAGGAGATCAACAATGTGCTGAAGACGGCCGCGGAGGCTGAGCCGCAGCTTGATCCGCGCGCTCTGGAAGGTATCGGCCGCTCGATCAAGTCTTCGCTGCGCCCCGTGCGTCCGCTGCCGCCGCTGTGGCTGATGGCCGCAGGCCTTGTGCCCGTTTGCGCGGCTGTTTCTATGGCAGGAGCGGCGCGCGCGGGCTTCTTCGGGGTCGCGAAGATGGACTTGCTCGAGCGCTCATTTGTCTTTCCCGCGCTCATCTTTCTCATGTGGCTGGCCGCCGTCAGCTTTGCTGCTCAGATGATTCCGGCCAGCCGAATCCGCGTCTCGCCGCGCGCGCTGCCGGCGCTCACCAGCATTGCTCTTCTTGCCGTATTCGCTGACCTGTTTCGCGACTACCACACCGACCATTTCATCTCCGCCGGCATCGCGTGCCTGGCAGCCGGTCTTCTGCATGCCGTCCCCGCTGGATTACTGAGTTGGCTGTTGCTGCGCCGCGGATTTGCGGCCAGGCCTGTCCTGGCGGGGCTGGTGGCCGGAACACTAGCCGGCCTGGCCGGTGTGGGCATGCTTGAGCTCCATTGCCCCAACTTCCAGGCCACGCACATCCTGGTCTGGCATACCGCCGTGGTTCCAGTCAGCGCCGCGCTAGGGGCGTTGCTTGGTTGGGTCTATGCTTTGCGCGCGCGTGCCCGCGGCCGATAGCCCCGGCCTTCGATTGGTAGTGTCTCAGTTTGAACTTCGGGATTGGGAAGCGGACCCTCGGCCATCCCGATAACGCGGCACGCAAATGGCGTTCAACCTCACGTCCACGCGACGTCGGCTCAGGCTATTCTTCTGAAGAAGTTGAACTGGAGATTTGCAGCATGGCGAAACTTGTCTACGGATTGAATCAGTCCCTGGATGGCTACGTCGACCACATGAAACTTGGTCCGCCTTCGCCCGCGGCCTTTCGTCACTTCATCGAGCTGGTGCGTGGCCTGGCGGGCTCGATATACGGTCGCCGCTTGTACGAGGTCATGCGTTATTGGGACGACGACCTTCCTGATTGGGATGAGGAGGACCGCGAGTTCGCGGTGGCGTGGCAGAGCCAGCCGAAGTGGGTTGTGTCGCGTTCGCTCAAGTCAGTTGGACCCAACGCCACGCTGATCGCGGATGACTTCGAGACAGTGATACGCAAGCTGAAGGCTGATCTGGCCGGCGAGATTCAGGTTGGCGGACCAGAGCTGGCGCAAAGCCTGACCGAGGCCGGTCTTATCGATGAGTATCAGCTCTACCTCCGCCCCGTCGTGCTTGGTGGTGGCAAGCCATTCTTCGCCGGCCCCCGTCCGCCGCTCCACCTGGTGGCCAGCGATTTAATCGCAGATGACTTGATTCGGCTGACGTACGTTCCTGCTTAATCGCCCGGCTTGACCGACGGACTGCGCTCAGGAATTCAAACTGAGACACTACCAAGCCGGAGAAGTACGGGCCCTGGCGACCGGTTTCAACGTTTGGCGGCGGAGTGATACCGAGTGATTTTTCCGTCGGCGATGTTGGCGAAAAACCGGCCGCGCATCTGTCCCGGCTCGAGCTCGGTGAATTGCATGATCTTGGCGCCGCGCCGGGCCATCTGGGCCCAGCGGGACTGGGTATTCGGATTCTGCTCGATGCCGCGAAGACTGCGGCCTTCGAAGGTGAAATCCACCTGCTTGAGTCGACTTTTGGAAGTGGTCGTGACGCGGAGCTTGCGGCCGTCCACGTCTAGGACGGCGGCGGCTTCGACGAGCGACTGGCGCCAGATTTCAAGAAGGAGTTCTTCGAGCTTCACGATCTTCCCGCTTTGGCGCGGGCTTCGGCGAACTGGCGGAAGCGTTCGCGGATGACGGCGTTGAAGCCGGGAGCGGTCTTCTCTCGCCAGGCTTCGAAGCGCTCGCCGAGGTCGCACAGATGCTTGAGGACGGTGGGATTCTTCATGGTCTCGCGCTGGCGGAGGGCCAGCTCTTTGACTTTGTCCCAGACGACCCACATTTCGCCGTTGTTTTCGAAGAAGAATTCCTCGTCGATCAGGCCGCGGTTGACCATGCTCGCGCACATGTCCCAGTAGCTGACGACCATGCGGTAGCTGGCGTTTTCCTTCGAGCCGGGCGGATATTTCTTGAACATCTCCTCGGTGGTGGCGGCGGCAAAGTCCGCGATGAACCATTCGCGGGCTTCGCGCATGCGCGGATCACGGCGCAGCTTGTAGAGCCGGATCAGAAGATTGGCCTGCTCGTGAGTGACCTGTCCCATTTTTTGATTCCTCCTGAAGGGTTTGGTAGTGGCGACAAAGACCGTTTTGCTCTCAAGCAGCTGCTCGAAATAAAGGCGCGCGGCCAAGAGCGGCCGCGCCTCCGACTCAATCCGTTCCAGCGCGAGCTGCCGCGGAACCGGAATGTTCTTCAGGGGCGGCGGGCTCGGGGACCGGAGCGGATGCCGGGTTCACGAGCACGACGCGCTGCTGCGCGGTGTAGTCCACGCCGTCCTGCGCAAAACGGGCCAGGATGCGGCGGCGCAGCTCGCGCGCAACTTCGTTCTGCCGCAGCGGCACGGTGCGCACCTGCACGCGCACCGAGGAGCCGGAAGGCGCGAGGACCTCGATGCCGAGAACGCGCGGGCCGTCGACGAGCGCGGGGGACCAGGCGGCGTCGGCGCGGAACTCGGCGGCGACGCGGTCAATGGCCGCGAGCGCGCGATCGCCGGGCGCGCCGGCCGGGATCTGCACGTCGAGAAAAATCTGCGAAAAATCGCGGCTGAGATTGGCGAGCCGGCGGATTTCGCCGTTGGGGATGTGCACGCGGGCTCCGGTCAGGTCGCGGAGAACGGTCTGGCGGAGGGTGAGCTCCTCGACGCGGCCAATCGCGTCACCCACCTGGATGGTTTCACCGACGACGAACTGATCTTCGAGCACGATGAGAGCGCCGCCAATCCAGTCGCGAACCAGATTCTGGGCGCCGAAACCGACGGCGACGCTGACCAGTCCCGCGGCAACGGTGAGCGGCTCCACGCTGATGCCCAGCTCGGGAAGGGCGGTGAGGATCGCGAAGGCGACGACCAGGGCGGTGCCTGTGCTGCTGACAAGGCCAAACAGCGTCTTGAGCTGCTGCTGGCGGAGCGATGTGGCGCGTCCCTGGGCAGCGGCGCGGGCAACAACGCGGGCCTCGAGCGATTTGAGCAGACGGATAAGAACGACGGTGAGAACCAGGATCCAGAAGAGATGAATGAGGTTGGCGATGCGCCAGTTTTCCCAGTGGGAGGAGAACCACTGAGAAATGTCCCCAAATGGACCCGTCTGCGCCATGCGAGCAAAGGAGTATAGCATTGGCGGGAGCAAGCCGATTTGCAGCGCAAGCCTCGGGGCCGGCGCGGGACCTGCCTGCGGCAGGCAGGCCTTTGCTGCTCCGTGCGCCAAATTGGCCGCACAGCCATTTTGGGCGTAACCTGAGCGTGCGGTGTGAACCAA
>JASHYS010000227.1 GCA_030042915.1 Acidobacteriaceae bacterium | reverse complement strand
CGAAAGTCCCCTTCGCGTAAAATATTCTCAGGCAAGAATTGGAGGCTGAAGCCCTGCTCGACTCTCTCATCCATCCGTTGTCTGGCCTCGCGGGCTCGATGAGCCGCCTGCCGCAGTCGGCGTCTGCCTGGCTCGCGTTTGCTCCGCAAAACGGCTTCTACCATTTCCTCAAAGAGCAGTATGCCGACCAGACCTTCAAGGGGCTCTACCATTGGAACCTTTTCGACGCCTGCATGCTGCTGCCCTATTTCGGCGTGATGATCGTGCTTTCGTTCTACGGCATCCATCGCTACACGCTTTGCTATCAGTACTTTAAATATCGAAAAAACAGCAACCCCGTTCCCCCCCGCCGCTTTGACGAGCTGCCCCTGGTCACCGTCCAACTGCCCATCTTCAATGAGCAATTCGTCATCGATCGCCTGATCGAAGCCGTCTGCGCCATGGATTACCCTCAGGAGAAACTCGAAATCCAGGTCCTGGACGACTCCACGGACGAAACCCGGGAGGTGGCCTCAAGCGTCGTTGAGCGTTACGCCGCCCTCGGCCACAACATCGCCTATATTCACCGCACCAACCGCGAAGGTTTCAAGGCCGGAGCGCTCGACGCCGGCCTCAAGGTGGCCAAAGGCGAATTCATCGCCATCTTCGACGCCGATTTCGTCCCGCCCGCCGACTGGCTGATGAAGGTCATTCACCACTTTGCCGAGCCCGAAATCGGCATGGTGCAGACGCGCTGGACGCACCTCAATCGCGACTACAGCATGCTGACGCAGATTGAAGCCATCCTCCTCGACGGCCACTTCGTTCTCGAGCACGGCGCGCGCTACCGCTCCGGCGAGTTCTTCAATTTCAACGGCACCGCGGGCATGTGGCGCCGCCAGGCCATCTACGACGGCGGCGGCTGGCAGCACGATACGCTCACTGAAGATACCGATCTGAGCTACCGCTCGCAGATGGCCGGCTGGAAGTTCAAATACCAGCCTGAAATCGAATGCCCATCTGAGCTGCCTATCGAAATGACCGCCTTCAAAACCCAGCAGGCGCGATGGGCCAAAGGTCTCATTCAAACCAGCATCAAGATCCTGCCGCGCGTCTTCCGTTCCCGCGCGCCCTTCCGCGTCAAGGTCGAGGCCGTTTACCATCTCACCGCCAATATCAGCTATCCGCTGATGGTCATCATGTCGGCGCTGCTGATCCCCGCCATGATCTGCCGCTTTTATCAGGGCTGGTTCCAGATGCTGCTCATTGACGTGCCCCTCTTTACGGCCTCCAGCTTCTCTATCGCTGTCTTCTACGTGATGAGCCAGCGCGAAATTCATCCGAAGACATGGAAGCGGACCTTTTACTATCTGCCCTTCCTGATGGCCCTCGGCATCGGCCTCACCGTGACCAATACCAAGGCAGTTTTGGAGGCTCTTCTGGGCGTCAAGAGCCCATTCGTGCGCACGCCCAAGTACCGCGTTTTGCAGAAGGGCGAAAAAGCTCACGCCTCAAAGTACCGCCATCGCCTCAAGCTGGTTCCCTGGATCGAGCTGCTGCTCGGTCTTTATTTCGTCGCCGCCATTCTCTACACCTTCTCCAATCACAACTACTTCACTGCGCCGTTTCTGATTCTCTTCGTCATTGGCTACTGGTACACGGGCCTGATGAGTCTGTTGCAAGGCCGCTTTGAGCGCTGGCGCACCGGCGTGAGCCCCGATGAATCCAGTCCCAAGCCGTTCCCGGTGGGCGTGTAGAAAGCTGCTACACGGCCTTTCGCGCGCTCTGTGACTAAAGTTGATTCTCCCTCTGTCGTTGCAGAGGACCCCGTGATTCCCTGTGCTACATTGACGCCATGAACCGGAAAAACCTGGCCGCCATGGCAGTGCTTCTGTGTGGAGCGCTCACTCCCGCCGTCTGCGCCGGTCAGGCTGCCCCCGGTCGCGCAACCCCCGTGCAACCGGTTTCGCCACAGGCCAAGGCTCTGGTTGCGGCTCCGGTTGGAACTCCGGTGACGGCTCCGGCCGCAAATCCCTCCGGCGCGCCTTCCGCAACTCCAACCACTGTCCCTGGGGCAAGCCCATCGACCGCCGCTCCGGGCAGCCCCGAGACGCCCACCGACGAACTCCCGCCGCCCCACATCTCCATTGCCACGCCGGCGCCCGCTCCGGCCCCATGGCCGGTACAGGACCGCATCAGCTGGGCCGCAAACCTGCTGCTTTTGCTCATCGCTTACATCGGCGTTATGCTCGCACTTTCAGCGCTGCGCAAAATCGAGCGCCAGACGCGCTCGGCCGAGACCGCAGCTCAGGCAGCCGCCGAATCGGCCCAGGCGGCGATGCAATTTGCTCAAAACCAGGCGAAGGCCCAGGCCGACGCCGAGCGCCCGTGGATCCTGGTCACTGCCGAGCCTGAGCCCGGCATTCCCAACGGCTTTACGGTTGTTGCCGGCAATCGCGGCCGCAGCCCGGCCCGCATCATTTCCATGGCCGAGGAAATTACGCTTGCCAAAGACGAATCGCAACTGCCGCTTGAACCGGCTTTCAAATCGGAGACCACCTCTCCGCGCGAGCCTCTCATTCTGCTGCCGGGTGAGTCGGTCAACATCAAATCCATCCGGCGCGACAGCGTGAATTCGATCTGCACCACTCCCGAAGACCTGGACCGGGTGGAGACCTGGGAATCAAGAATCTATCTGTACGGGAAAATCGTCTACGAGGGCCTGGTCCCTTCAGGGAACGGCAGGTCCCATGAAACTTCCTGGTGCTGCTGGTATATCCACGGCCACCAGAAGAGCGGCCTCGTGATCGCCGGCCCGCGCGAATACAACCAGCACACGTAGCGCCGACAGGGAATAGCCAATAGCCAATCGCCAGTAGAAGGCCGAGAGCGCAACCGAAATTGGCAGTCAGCGGGAGGAAAACTGGCAGAATTGAGCTGAATTTGGGCCTCCGGCGGTACCATTTTGCACCGTTTTCTGCCGTTTTTGACCGCGTTTTCGAGGAAATGTTGTTGATTCTAAACATTTTATCTAAAACAATATACCCCCCGGAGGTATAAAAACAACTTCTATTTATTCTCTGCGGCGAGCTTGAAGGCCCCGAAACAGAGTTTGAGGCCGCAACGGAGCCAAAACCGCGCAATTTAAAGGCCATTTCGAGATCGATTTGTTGATTCTAAAGGTCTTATAATCCACTCCGCCGCTGGCGTTTCTAAAAGAGGGATGGCGCTTAGGCGGGGCTGAGGGGGTGTTGACATGGAAAAAGACAGGGGCTGCATCTCCCACCCTTCCGGCAAAGTGCGCCGTTAGGATGGGGCAAGGGCAAGCTTGCGAGGCCGCGCAGCTAGCGCCCCGTTCCTCCCACGGTCATTTTGCCGAGCTTGATGGTCGGGATGCCCACGCCAACGGGCACGCTCTGCCCCTCTTTGCCACAGGTGCCGATGCCCTCATCGAGTCTCAAGTCGTTGCCGACCATCGACACGTACTTCAATGCCTCGGGCCCGTTGCCGATGAGCGTGGCGTCGCGCACCGGCGCCGTCACCTTGCCGTCTTCGATCAGGTACGCTTCAGACGCGGTAAAGACGAACTTGCCGCTGGTGATGTCGACCTGCCCGCCGCCGAAATTCACCGCGTACAGCCCGCGCTTGACGCTGCGCAGAATGTCCTCGGGCGCATCGTCTCCGGCCAGCATGTAAGTGTTGGTCATGCGCGGCATGGGAATCGACTGGTAGCTCTCGCGACGGCCGGATCCCGTATTGGGCATGGCCATCAGCCGCGCCGAAAGCTTGTCGGACAGGTAGCCCTTTAGCACGCCATTCTCGATCAGCACCGTCTCCTGCGTGGCCGAACCTTCGTCGTCGACGTTCAGCGAGCCGCGCCTTCCAGCCATGACGCCGTTGTCGACCACGGTGACTTTCGGGCTCGCCACCTGACGACCGATCAATCCTGTAAACGCGGAGGTCCCCTTGCGATTGAAATCCGCTTCCAGTCCGTGGCCCACGGCTTCATGCAACAGAATGCCCGGCCATCCCGGGCCCAACACCACTTCCATCTCGCCCGCAGGCGCCGCCACGGCGCCCAACTGCAGAATGGCGCCGCGTGCCGCTTCGCGCGCCAGGGCCTCAGGCCCTTTTGCGCCCTGGAATTGTTCGAGGCCAGCGCGGCCTCCGGCACCAGCCGCGCCCCTGGTTGTGAGCGCACCTTCTTTGGCGATGACCCACACATTCAGCCGGCACAGAGGCTGCATGTCGCTGGCAAACGCACCATCCGACGCCGCCACCAGAATGCGCCGCAGCTCTTCGCTGTAACTGGCCCGCACCTGCACAATGCGCGCATCGAAGGCTCGTGCCGTGCGGTCGGCGCGCAGAATCAGCTCCAGCCGCGCCGCCAGATCGAGATCGTATCCGCCGACGGGAACGGGATAGAGATCCGCGCTGCGCGTCTCGGTAAATCCCTGCACCAGAGATTTCGCCGGCCCCGACGCAATGAGCGCGGCCGTGCGTGCGGCATGCAGCAGCCGCTCCGGGCTCAGGTTATCGGTGTACGCGTAGCCGGTGCGCTCGCCGCTGAGCACGCGG
>JASHYS010000226.1 GCA_030042915.1 Acidobacteriaceae bacterium | reverse complement strand
GGCTTAAAAGGCCAGGGGAACCAAGAACGTTTACAAAGACGGGTGCGGTTGGCGCTATCCTCGATGAGAGCTACGGCGTGGCAGGGCGCACGTGTCGATATGTGCCGAAGGTCACGAATGCCCGCAGCGCCGCGGCTGTCGCATTTTCAGAGATGGTGACGGCCGGAGCCAAAAAGCCGAGTCGACGTGACCAACAGGGAGCGGCGACCTTGTACAGCGCTCGAAGGGCCACAGTTTCTCTGAAAATGCCGTAGAGGATGGAACGTGTGAAGTTCGGTAATTTCAAACGCAATGATCTGGTCTTTTGTTTGATGGTGGCGGCGTTGTCAGCCACCGGATGCCAGAAAAAAGCTGCCGCGCCGGGCGGCGAACCCGCCATGCAGGCTCTGCCGGTGCAAACCATGACCGTGGCGCTGACGCCGGTGCCGCAGAGCAGCGAATACGTGGCCACCATCAAGTCGCGCCGTTCGACCGCCTTGATGCCCCAGGTGAGCGGATTGCTAACCATGATTCGCGTGCGTTCGGGGGACCATGTAAATTCCGGCCAGGTGCTGATGGCCATCGATCCGCGGCAACAGCAGGCCGCGGTCGACTCGCAACGCGCAACCGAACGCCAGAAGAAGGCTCTCTTCGACTACAACACGGTGGAAATCGAGCGGCAGCGCAAGCTGTTTGAAGCGGGCGTCACCAGCCGCGATGCCTTTGAGCAGGCGCAACAGGCGTACCAGAACTCCCAGGCCGATTACGAGTCGGCAGTCGAATTGCGCAAGACCCAGGAGCAGTTGCTGGCCTACTACACCATCCGCGCTCCTTTCGACGGCGTGGTGGGCGACATTCCGGTGCACGTGGGCGATTATGTGTCGCCGTCGCTTTCGCCGGCCACGGTGCTGACCACGGTGGACGAAAACAATCACCTCGAGGCATACATCTACATTCCCACCGAGCGGGCCGCGGAAGTGCACATGGGGCTCGGCGTCGATCTGAAGGACAACGACGGCAAGCTGCTGGAGAAAACGAAAATCGATTTCGTTTCGCCCGAGGTAGACAGCACGCTGCAGGGAATTCTGGTGAAGGCGCCGGTGCAGGAGAGCCGCGAGCAGCTGCGCAACGCGCAACTGGTGAAGGCCGACGTGGTGTGGAGCACCAAGCCCATGGCCGTGGTTCCTGTGCTGGCCGTATCGCGGCAGGGCGAGCAAAGCTTTGTCTTTATTGTGCAGAAGCAGAACGGCATGGCGCTGGCGCACCGCACCGGCGTGGTGCTGGGCGACACCGTGGGCAACAACTATTCCATTGTCTCAGGACTCCACGTGGGCGACAGCGTGATCGTGACGGGCACGCAGTTCCTCGTCGACAGCATGCCGGTGATGCCCATGGGAGGGCCGCCGCAGGCGCCCGCCCCGCCCGGAAAGGCCGGCGGGCCGCAAAGCAGGAACCATGGAGCACAGACGAATCGTTCCGCGTCGCCGCGCGCGGCGGCTGCGCATCGCTCACACAAAAGGCATCGCAGGGCGCACAGCAGCGGGCAGGCTCAACTAGCCAAGGTCCCATAGAAAAGAGAGAGCAACTTGGTTAACTTTTTTATCCACCGGCCGGTTTTCGCCACAGTTTGCGCCCTCTTCATCATTCTGGCAGGCGCGGTGTGCATTCCCAGTCTTCCCGTAGCCATGTATCCCACTCTGGCGCCGCCGCAGGTGCAGGTGGTCTGCTACTTCACCGGCGCCGACGCGCAGACAGTGGAGAAGGCAGTCACCATTCCTCTTGAAGAAGCCATCAACGGCGTGACGGGAATGCGCTATATCACCTCGTCGAGCACCAACAGCGGGTTGAGCCAGATTGTGGTTACCTTCAACACCGGATACGACCTCGACATCGCAGCCGTGGACGTGCAGAACCGTGTGGGCGGCGTGCAAGGCCGGCTGCCGGGCGAAGTGGTTTCCACCGGCATCAATGTTCTGAAAGTTAACACCAACTTTGTTTTCGCCGCGGGCTTTTTCACGCGCGATCGGCGCTACTCGAACGAATTCATCTCGAACTACCTGGATATTTATGTGAAAGACGCGCTCAAACGCGTGCCGGGCGTGGGCGACGTGATGATCTTCGGCGAGCGTAAGTACGCCATGCGCGTGTGGCTCGACCCGGTGCGCCTGGCAGCGCGCGACCTGACTGCAGGCGACGTGGTGAGCGCTCTCCAGGAGCAGAATGTCGAAGTGCCCGCAGGCCAGCTTGGCCAGCCGCCTTCCGATGCCAGACAGGCCTACCAGATTCCCGTGCGCGTGGTCGGCCGCCTCTCCAGCGCGGAGGAGTTCGACAACCTTATCGTCAAGAATTCTGCCAACGGATTAGTGCTGCTGAAAGACGTGGGGCACGCGGAGGTAGGGGCCGAAGACTACAGCGCGACCATCGAGTACCTGGGCAATGAAGCCATGGGCCTTGGCGTGGAGCTGCTGCCGAATGCCAACTCCATCGATGTAGATCACAGGGCGATCGCTTTGTTGGATCAGCTGAAGAAAAACTTTCCGCCTGGCCTGGAGTATGCGATCGCTTTCGATGACACCACCGCGGTCGAGCAGTCGATCCACGAAGTGCTGGTCACGCTGACCGAGGCCATCGTCATTGTCATTGCGGTTATTTTTCTGTTCCTGCTCGACTGGCGCGCCACCATCATTCCCGCGGTGACGATTCCCGTATCGCTGATCGGGACATTCGCGTTTATCAAGATCTTCGGTTTCTCGGTGAACACGCTCACGCTGTTCGGCATCACGCTGGCCACCGGGCTGGTGGTCGACGACGCCATTGTGGTGATCGAGAACGTGCAGCGTCACATTCACGCGGAGCACTCCGACGCGCGTGAAGCCACTTCGCGCGCCATGGGCGAGGTGACCAGCGCGGTCATCGCCACTTCGCTGGTGCTGGTAGCGGTGTTCGTGCCGGTGTCGTTCTTCCCCGGCACCATCGGCATTCTCTACCGCCAGTTCTCGCTCACCATCGCGTTCTCCATCTCCATCTCGGCGTTCAACGCGCTCACGCTGTCGCCGGCGCTTTCGGCCCTGTTTCTGCGCGGCGAAGAAGCCCGCCAGCGCCAGCTGGATTTTCTTCACATCGGGGTCATCTCGCGCGCCTTTGCCGCGTTCATTCGCGGCGCCGACGCCCTGGTCGCCTGGATAGCGCGCACCTATGCGCGCGTGGTTCACGTGGCGCTGCAGTTGCGTTACCTGCTCGCGCTGGTGTTCGTTGCAGGGCTGGCCGCTACGGTTTGGATGTACCGCCATGTTCCCACCGGCTTTATTCCGCCGGAAGACGAAGGTTATTTCATGGTGATCGTGCAGGCGCCTCCGGGCTCCTCGCTGAGCTACACGACAGCTCTCAGCGATCGCGGAGCGGCTATCATTGCCCACGATCCAGATGTAAATGGAATGTTCGCGGTGATGGGATTCAGCTTTGCCGGCGCCGCTTCGAATTCCGGGCTGATGTTCGTCAGCACCGACACCACGGAACCCGGCCGCCGCAAAGGCCGCACCACCGCCGATGTGATCCGTTCAATTTCGCAGCCGCTCATGAGCCTGATGTTCATGCCCAACGGCGGACTGGTGGCAGCATTCCAGCCGCCCGCCGTGGAGGGCGTGGGAAGCTACGGCGGATTCCAGTTCATGCTGCAGGATCGGGGCGGCAATACGCTCAGCGACCTGGACCGCGTCGCGCACCAGATTGTGAATACCAGCGCTACGCACAAAGACCTCACTGACCTGATTACAACTTTTTCTGCCAACGATCCGCAGGAGCTGGTCACCATCGACCGCGAAAAGGCCAAGGCGATGGGCGTTTCCATCATGCAAATCGCCACCACGCTCAACGTGTTCATGGGCTCCGAATACATCAACGACTTCGATTACAACAACCGCACCTATCGCGTCTACGTACAGGCCGATCGGCCTTTCCGCATGAATGCAGGCGATCTCCACAGCTACTACGTGCGCTCCGATTCCGGTGTGATGGTCCCGCTCGACAATCTTGTCAACGTGACTGAGAGCGCGGGGCCACCGGTAATTACGCACTACAATCTCTTCCGCGCTGTCGAGATCGATGGCTCACCGGCGCAGGGATACAGCTCAGGCCAGGGCATTGTGAGCATGGAGAAGCTGGCCACCGACAACATGATGCACGGGATGTCGTATGAGTGGACGGGCCTGACGCTCGATGAACTGGAATCGACGGGCAAGGCACTGATGATCTTCGCGCTGGGCATTCTGGTTGTGTATCTCACGCTGTCGGCGCAATACGAGAGCTTTGCGCTGCCGTTCATCATTTTGCTGGCGGTGCCCATGGCCATGCTGGGCGCGCTGGGACTGGTTTCGCTGCGCGGTTATGCCAACGATGTGTATTGCCAGATCGGCCTGGTGATGCTGATCGGCCTGTCGGCCAAGAACTCCATTTTGATTGTCGAATTTGCCGAACAGTTGCGGCGCAAAGGACGCTCCATTACTGAGGCTGCCATCGAGGCCGCGGAGCTTCGGCTGCGCCCCATCCTGATGACCTCGTTTGCGTTCATTCTCGGCGTGCTGCCGCTGGTTTTCGCCAGCGGCGCCGGCGCGCTGGGCCGCCGCAGCGTAGGCACCACCATCGTCGGCGGCATGCTGCTCTCCACCGTGCTCAATCTCGTGTTTATTCCTGTGCTCTACGTGATCCTGAGCCGCATTCTCAGGCGTGGCGATGCTGTGCATGTCGAAGCTTGAAGCGACGCCAAGGTTAGCCTACGGTTTTTTCACCTGCACCGGTCCAACCTGCGTTGCCGTAGCGGAATAAAGATGGCAGCCGTTACTGGTTTCGTTAAAGCGTATATAGGGATGGAAGAACAGGGCCGCGCGCGCGTCGCCGGAGCCCTCGGCGAGGTCGGTGAGCCAAACGCCGTCGGGTTGAGGCTCATTGTGGATGTGCAGCCAGGCGCCCTTGTGCAGATTGGCAATCAGCCCCCCGCCAATTTTTAGATCCTGCACCGATTTCACGTTGATATCGATGAGCTCGCC
>JASHYS010000225.1 GCA_030042915.1 Acidobacteriaceae bacterium | reverse complement strand
CTTGCGTGGATGGGCCACGTTCTGCTGCATTTCCTCCCAGACACGCGCTGGAAACGCACTTTCCACGTTGTCAAATGAACCACTGAAGTGAAGGAAAGCGCCCGGCCGCTCAGGATGAAAACGCGATGAGGAGCGTGCAGCAAGTCCGAACCCGCTACGTCCGCACAAATGTTGCCCTGTCCTTGTCCTTGCGCACGCGGCTGACGGGAAAGACCTGCCCGTGCATGACGACGAAGACGCCGGGCGAGAGCAGGCGCGCGGCGAGCAGGCTCTCGGTAAGATTTTGCAAGCCGTCGCTGCCCTCGAATCCCAAGGGCGTCATGGCGCCGGTGAGGATGACGGGCGCCTTGAGCCCGGAGAACGCGCGCTCGAGGAACAGACCCGTCTCGACCATGGTGTCAGTGCCATGCGAGATCACGATGGGCGTGCCATGGGGCAGAAGCTCGGCAACGCGATCACGGACCTCGGCGCGATCCGCGTCGGTCATCTCGAGGCTGTCTTTGTTCATCAGGTGGATGGTGTGAATCTCGGCGTCGGGAAGACGAAGCATGCGCAGATAGCGCTCCAGCTTGGCGACGCGATTCTCTACCACGCCGCTCTGCTCGGAGTAGACCTTCTCGATGGTCCCACCTGTCGATAGCAAGTAGATTCGCTGCACTCGCGGCTCCAGAGAGAATGTATCATCGCTCGTCGAAACGAGATTGATTCCGCACCGGCTCAGGAATCGCGATAGCGCTTCTGATGCCAGAGCCACGCGGTGCGGACGATGTCGTCGAGGCCGGAGTAGCGCGGCTTCCATCCCAGTTCGCGCATGGCTTTGGCCGAGCTGGCTACGAGGACGGCCGGATCTCCGCGGCGACGCGGCTCGATTACTTCGGGAATAGGATGCCCGGTGACGCGCCGCGCGGATGAAACCACGTCCCGCACACTGAAACCTTGCCCGTTACCAAGGTTGTAGATGAGCGGAGATTGTTTTTCGCTTTCCTCGTTCAGGCAGGCGAGCGCCAGCAGGTGCGCATCGGCCAGGTCGGAGACGTGGATGTAATCACGGATGCACGTGCCGTCAGGGGTGGGGTAGTCATCGCCATAGATCCGGATCGAGGGCCGGCGGCCAAGAGCGACATCGAGAATGAGGGGGATCAAATGCGACTCCGGCTCGTGCGCTTCACCGCGAGTCACGCCGTTGGGTCCTTCGGGGGCGCCGGCCACATTGAAGTAACGCAGCGAAGCGTATTTGATGCCGTGAATACGATTAAACCAAACCAGCATCTGCTCGACGAGGAGCTTGGACTGGCCGTAAGGGTTTGTGGGCTCGAGGCGCGCATCTTCCTCAATCGGAATGGATTCCGGTTCGCCGTAGACGGCGGCGGTGGAGGAAAATACGAGGCGGCCGAGGCCGCAGGCGGTCATGGCTTCAAGCAGCGAAAGCGTGCCCGCGGTGTTGTTGCGAAAGTAAATCTCGGGTCGCTGCATGGATTCAGCGGCTTCAATGAGGGCGGCAAAATGGAGCACGCCGTCGAAGGGTTTGCGGGCATCACGGGCGGCATTGAAAATGTTTTCAAGCGTCTGGCGATCGGCCAATTCACCGTGAATGAATTCAGCGCCGGCCGGGAGCAAATCGCGGCGGCCGTGGCTCAAATTGTCGAAAATCACAGCTTCGTGTCCCCTTTCGGTCAGCATTTGGGCCACGGTTCCACCAATGTACCCAGCGCCGCCGGTCACGAAGATCTTCACAAAAAAGATTCCCCTTTCCACGACAGTTTGCGGTACCTTGAGTCTATAAGAAGAGCAGTGCCATCAAAGCGGCCGACCGAGTCGCAGGGCCAAATTCCTCCCCGTGGGTGATGCCTGTCGTCGGAGTGGATGCGCGGTGTCGACAAGCAGATGCCGGGCCTGGGGTTTTTAACCCCCGAATTTGGTATTCAGGCAGCACGCTCCCGCCGGCGCGATGAGTGCGTACGGTTCCCGAACAGGTGCCTTGGAACACGCAAGCGGAGGGACGTGGTGTCTACAGGCGCAGGGTTTCACCGGGCCGGCTTAAGAGGCGGCGAAGCGCATTATAAGCTGCACCCTTCCCTCAAGAGTTTCCCCATTGTCGATACACAATTTGGGTTATCGGCGTGGGATTTAAAAGACCATATACTGGCATCTCCCCCTCCATCTGCACGGAATCTCCGGAGAAAACAGATCGAGTCGCCGGGTTTGGCCGAAGGTTGAAAGTGAGGTTAGTCGTCGGGCCCGAGAGCAGGGAGGGCCGAACGGCACAGACCATGCTGCGGAAGCACTCGCCGCAAAGCATGGGTGATTGACAAGAAGAAATCGAGTGCCGCAGATTCTTTTGGCCGGCGAAGTGCCGCCCCGATTTTGCCGAAGTTCGATGAAAGGCCAGAGATTCTGTGCCGGCTTGAGCGGCCGGACGCGAGGTATGAGGAAATGCCGACGAGTTATACGCCTGGACGGACCAATTTTGGATTGCTCCCCGAACCGGAGGGCCGCATCCTTCCGTTCGTGGTGAGCTCGAGCGTGAACCTGGTGGTGGCGACCACGATCATCATCGTGGGCATGACCGCGAAGCACGTGATCGAGCAGCACTACGAGATGACGGAGCTGATCATTCCCAGCAATCCGCCTCCGCCGGTGAAGGTGAAGCAGCCGCCGCCGCCCGAGCTTCCGCCTCCGGTGCAGCAGCCCAAGCTGGAACTTCCGCAACTTGAAGAGAAGAAGATCGACCTGCCCAAGCCGAAGCCGGAGCCGAAGCCGGTGGAGATGGAAGCCAAGGTGAACATGCCGGTGGTGGCTCCCAAGCCGCAGACGGTGACACTGGCCCCGCAACCCAAGGCGGCGCTGACCGCTGCCATGCCGGCGCAAAACCCGCAGGTGAAGCCATCGACGACGCCGGTGCATCTGGGCCAGACGTTTGGCGTCACGCCTAATCCCAATGCGACGCGCCCCGCCACAGTGGCGGCAATCGGCAATCCTTATGGCGGAGCGGAGGGGCCGGCGGTTGCGCCGCACGGTGTGGTTGGATCGACGGGTCTTGGCAACGGAACCAAATACGGTTCGAACAACGGCGTGGTGGGCAAGGTGGCGTCGGCCGGCATGCCCGGCGCGAACGGCACAGGTCCTGGGAACTACAGTGGCAAGGTGGCTTCGGCGGGGATTCCCCAGGCCACGGCCGCGGTGGCAACTCCCAAGGTGACGAGCGACGTAGTTCGCGCCACCGAAGTCGAGGTACTTTCGAAGCCTGCCGTGCAATATACGAATGAAGCAAGACAGTTGCGCGTCCAGGGAGATGTAGTGCTCAGCGTAACTTTTCTGGCCACCGGTCAGGTGGTGGTGCACGAAGTCGTGCACGGGCTGGGCCATGGGCTCGATGAAGAAGCGCGACGCGTGGCCGAACAGATTCGCTTCCGTCCGGCGACCAGCAACGGTCATCCGGTGGACGTGACAACAAGGATTACCATTACGTTCCAATTGGCGTAACGGGATAAAAGGGAAACCTCAATTGGGGTAGCATCAATTTTGAAAAGAGGAGAACACAGCTCAATCCGGTGCGCACGCTCAAGAGGCGTGTCGAGGCAGAGGAGAGCGTAAAGTGTTCCACGAGGAGTCGCACATGACATTTCGGAAGATCCCCCTATTCCAAAACCAGGGATCGGAAATCCCTTTGCCGCAGTTTTCAAGTCAACGCGACTCTGAGGCGCGGCGCCATGGGAAATTCGCGGGGCGGAAGATCGCTGGTTTTGCCGTAACCTTCCTGATCTTGACCATGGGCGTAGTTTGCGCGTACGCGAAGAAAGAACCGAAGTACGAACAAGCGCGCCAACTCACCCCTGAGCAAATGGCCCTGGTGCAAAAGGCCATCACCCAGGAAAAGGTATTGATCAAGAACATTCAGCAACGCACGCCCCTGGTGGAAACCTACATCCAGGACACCAAACCGGACGTGAAGCTATACGAAGTGCCCATGGCCGATCACTACATGCTCAGCCGTGTGGATTTCGGCAAGGGATTTTTCGACAAGACTTACGTTCCCAAGGAAGATGCCAAGCGCAACTTCTTCCGTGATTCGGTTTCGGCCATGACGGGGCTGACCAAGGCGCTGGGCCTGGACACGCACTTCACCTACATGCCCAACGGCTTCATGGAAATGATGTTCATCGACCCGTCGGGCTTCGACCAGCAGCATTACGTTTTCAGCTTTGTGCGCCGCGAGTTTCTGGGCACGGTGCGCACCTGGGTCTTCGATGTGCATCCCAGGGCTGAAGTGAAGGGCATGGGCCGGTTCTACGGGCGCATCTGGATTGAGGATGAGGGCGGCAACGTGGTGCGCTTCAACGGCACCTATACCGGCCCCTCCAGTGAGGACGCGTCGAAGTACTTCTTCCACTTCGACAGCTGGCGGATGAACGTGCAGCCGGGAATCTGGCTGCCGGTGGCCGTCTACGTTGAGGAAACGCAGCGCACCGAAGGCGAGAAGACCGTCGGCCTGAAGGCACAGACGCACTTCTGGGGCTACTCGCTGAAGCTGCCCACGCGCAACGCCGAGAACGTGAGCGTGAAGGTAGACGATGCAGTGGACAAGAGCGACGACTCGCAGGACGTTGGTCCGCTGCAGGCATCGCGGATGTGGATTGCGCAGGCCGAGAACAACATCATCGACCGGCTGGTGGAAGCCGGACTGGTGGCGCCTCTCGATCCCGGCGGCTATGAGGACAAGGTGCTGGGTCAGATCGTGATCAACCTGATCGTGCCCAACAACCTGGCCTTCACTGACCCGATTCACTGCCGCGTGCTGCTGACCGACACCATCGAGGCCACCACAGTGGGCAACACCATCCTGGTGAGCAAAGGCCTGCTGGACAGCCTGCCGAGCGAGGAAGCCATCGCCTCGGTTATGTCGCTGGAGCTGGCGCACATCGCCATGGGCCATCACATCGACACGCGTTATGCCTTTAACGACCGTCTGCTCTTTCCCGACGAGTCCACCTTCCGCCAGATCAACATGAATCACTCGGATGTGGACAACGGGACTGCGTCCAAGAAGGCCATGGAATATCTGGAAGCCTCGATGTACAAGGACAAGCTGCCCAATGCGGGACTTTACTTCGAGCAGCTTGCGGATCGCGGCACGGCTCTGAGAGCGTTGAACACCCCCAAGCTGGGTGACTCGATGCTCAAGCCGGACGGCACACCCTGGCTGGGCGAACTTGCGCACATGGCGCCCAAGATCAACTGGGACGATCCAACGCAGCAGGCGGCCCTGCCGCTGGGAAGCTGGCTGAAGACGGACCCGTGGGACGACAAGGTGCACATGCTGAACGCCAAGCGGTATCTGCCCATGAACGCCCGGGACAAGATGCCGTTTGAAGTGACGCCAATCTTCTACAAACTGCAGCGCTACGAAGAGGCTTCAGTCACGCCGACGCCGGCACCGGCCGCGGCTCCTGCGGCGACTCCCTCGGCCACCGACCAACCGGCCGCAGCGCCTGACAATGCGCCGCCGGCTCCAACCAATCCGGCCACCAGCGCAGCACCTGCGTCGAATGGACCTACGCCTCCCACGCAGCCGCCGCCGGCCAGCACCGCTGCTCCTACACCGGATCAGCAATCCACAACTGCACAAAATCCGCAAACGGAATAAAATTAACTTACCGGCCCCGGGACTGGGCGCTGCCTTCAAGGCAGCGCCCCCAGCCGGTATGTTGTATTTTGCGAGAAGGTCGCATCTTCCCTTGGTAAAAATTCATCGGAAGTGGATGTGCGTTGTGCTCATGAAATCAAAGCTTTCTTTATTTTTTTGCGCACTGCTTTTCGGGTTTGCCGTTTCCGCGCGTGCGCAAGTGGTTCCTTCAGCGCAGGGTAGCCCTTTCAGGCTGGAGGCCGGTGCGCTCGGCTCCATGTACCAGCCCGACTACGCGGATGAGTTTATTGCGCAAACCAGCCCCAATCGGCTTTACGGCCCGGGCGCCTACGTTGACGTGCACTTCAACCGCTGGCTGCAGATCGAAGGCGAGGGGCACTGGCTGCGCTTCAACCAATATCGCGGCATCAATGAGGATACCTATCTGATCGGCCCGCGGCTTGCTCCCTGGGAGTACCACGGACTCGTTCCATACGGCAAAGTGCTGGTGGGCATGGGCACGGGCAGTTTTCTTACCGGCAATACCTTCGCTGTCGCGTATGGTGGCGGCGTGGATTACCACATGAGCAAGCACTTCACGCTGCGCTGCGTCGACTTTGAATACGAGCAATGGAACGTGGCGCCCACCCTCTATCCTTATGGCGGCAGCGTAGGGATCGCGTACCGGGTCTTCTGAGAAAAGCGGGGACCAAGCCACCCCAGCGAGCACAAATCGCTCGCCGGGGACCCCGGGACCAAGGGGACAAGAAAGACGACGGCGATTCCTTGATGGAATCGCCGTTTGCGTTTTGTGGCCTGTTGCAAGGCCCGGATTTCAGGCGAACCGGAGCCGCAGTCCACAAAGGCGATCCAGCCCCGAATCAGGGCGCCACGTGCAGCGGCTGGGCTTTTGCTGTGGGCATGGGCACGCGCAGGATGCGCGCCACGGTGGGGGCTATCTGGCGCATATCGACTATGCCGAGGTCGCGATGGTGTGCGATGCCGGCCCCTAACACAAAGAAGGAAGAGCGCATCTCAGGGTATTCCGGCGAGAAGCCATGCGAACCGCGCGTTCCAGGAATGGGCGTGACCAGAGTGCCCGATGTATCGGCCCCAAGATAGTAGCCGGGCTTTAAGGCGACCAGGAACGCCGCGTCGGGGAACGCGCCGCGTTGAGCGATTTCCTGGCGGTCGAGGACTTGGGCGATGCCGTTCGACGGGTCGGCGGCAAGCTTCAAGAGGAATGCGCGCACCTGCTGCTCGGTGGCGTGATCATTCGGATCCTGAAGCATGATAGCGGCCATGCCACCCGCGCCCCAGGGCTCGGCCTTCCACGAAGTCACTTTAGGCGTACTGGAACCAGGATTGAAGGTGGCCTGGATGAATCCGGCCTTCACAAACGCATAGGCGAGATTCACAAAATGCGTGATGTTCATGAATCCGTGATCGGAGACGATGACCAGCACTGCCGCGGGACTGTTCAAGAACTCCTGACGCGCCAGGCGCGCCACCATGCCGTCAATGGCTTCGAGGTCGGCATCGGCCTCGGCGCTGAACGGCCCATGCGCGTGCTGGGCGTCGTCAAGCGAGCTGAGGTGCAGCGTGAGGAACGCGGGCTTGTAGCGGCGCAGAATCTCCAGCGTGTAGCGGGTTTTCATCTCGTCGCCGCCGATGCTGGTATCGTTGCCGTTCATGTACGGGCCGGCGGCGGATTTCAGTTGCTGAATCAAGGTGTCGGGCCGCGCCAGTGCGGCCATCAGCAGTTGGTCGTCGGGATTCGGGGAGTAGTCGGCATTGGACCCGCGCCAGTACTCCGGAATGAGGTAATCGACGCCGGTGGCGCCTACGCTTACCGGCCAGCCCACGCTGGCGGTGCGCAAGCCGGCCTTATGCGCAGCCTGCCAAAGGGTGGGCACGCGAATCTGCGAAGCGTACCAGTTCCACGCGCCAGAGAAATGCTGGAAGGGATCGAAGACCAGGTTGGCATAGACGCCGTGCTCGGCCGGCCATACGCCAGTGAGAAGCGTGGTGTGACTGGGGTAGGTGACCGTGGGCCAAATGCCCACCACGCCCTCGGCATACGTTCCATTGGAAACCAGCGTGCGCAGGTAGGGAATCTTCATGCCGTGCTCGTCGGCGTGGGTGATGTACTCGGGCTTGAGCCCGTCGATGGAGATCATCAGGACCGGCGCGGCATGGGCCCCGGCCGCCAGAGTGGCAATTAGGAAAACGACAACGAAAGAACGGCGTAGGACCGCGTGCATGCGGAGTGCTCCTGAGTGATTTTCGCGGGAACAAACGGGCCGGCCGCAACTCTGACGAACGCACAAGCGAGCGGAATTCCGTCTGCGGGGGAATTATACAGGGGTCAGGTTTCAGAGATTAGGTGTCACACGCAGATGCAAAAAGGGCTGCTCGTGAAGTGAGGAGCAGCCCTGCAGTGAACACTACGAATTGTGAACTGCGGACCGCCGTTACGCGGGCGAGGGCGATCCTTCGGGCATGCCCGAGCTGCCGCGGCTCTCAGGTTTGAGGACTTGCTGCACGCCGCCGTCGCGGTCGCTGGGCGTAGCCAGCGAGGAGCGCGCCGGAGGCAGTTCCTTGCCTTCAATGAGCAGCCGCAA
>JASHYS010000224.1 GCA_030042915.1 Acidobacteriaceae bacterium | reverse complement strand
GCGGCAGACACTACCAGCGATCGAATATAGATTCTGTTCGCCACGTGCATCACCCGGCGCGTTTTTGTTCCCTTGTTCCCTGCTCTAGAACAAATCCGGAATGCTGTTGAAGGCGATGCGGGTAGGTGCGGCTTTGTAGGCGGTGAGCATGGCGGCGGGCGCCAGCGTGCTCATGCCGTATTTGTCGTTGAGCTGGTCCATGGTGGCGAGCAGGCGGGTGCGGCTCTGCTCTTCTTCGAGGCCGTCAAAGAGCGCGAGCGTGTGCAGGCGGTCGGGTACGAGGTTGCTTAACTGAACGCCGATGAAATAGGGGTGGTCATATTGCGATCCCGTAGGACGCGACTGCCACAGGCGGCGCAGAGCGGCGATCAGCGTCTGGTTGTCCTGGCACTCGGCGAGCTTGAGCTCGCTGCGCCAGCCGCGCGCAGGCACGCCGAAGCGGCTCACCGGCGTGTTTGCGCTGCGCGGTACCGCGAAGCCAATGGCGAGTCCGATGTTGCTCGCCCAAAGATCAGCTGAACGCAGCCGCATCGCCGCCTTGTGCAGGAGCTTGTGCGCCACGCCCCAGGCGCTTTCCGCATTGCGCATCTCCGGCGCAAGCACATGCGAGTGGCTGATGGATTTCTGGTGCTCATGTTCGGCCATCTCGAAGTCTTCGCCGCGCAGCCAGTGCCACAGCCGCTGGCCCCACACCGATCCCCAGATTTCGCCGGCCTGCTCGCAGTCGAGCGCCAGCAGATCGTTCATGCTCGCTATGCCTTTTTCGTTCAGCCGCTTCTCAGTCTTTGCGCCAATGCCGGGCAGATCGCGTAGTGTGAGCCGGCTCAGCGCGTCGGGCAGGATGTCGAGAGGGAGGGCCACCAAACCATCCGGCTTTTCCATGTCGCTGGCCACTTTGGCCAGGTAGCGATTGGTGGCCAGGCCCACAGAACTGCGCAGCATCGGTCCCACGCGTTCACTGATGGATTGCTTCACGCGCAGACCGAGATCGAGCGCAGCCAGCAGCGGGCGCTCGCGCCCCTTCAGGCGGCAGGCCATTTCGTCGATGGAGCAGACAGCCGTAACCGGCAGGCAACTTTCCACCGCCTCCACCACGCGATGATGGTACTCGGTGTAAAGCTCATGGCGGCCCTCCACGAGAATGATCTCCGGGCACATGCGCTTGGCGTCGGCCACAATGGTTCCCGTGCGCACGCCGAACGCCTTGGCCTCGTAGCTGGCTGCAATGCAGCACGTGGTATCGGCCATGGTCGGCACCACGCCTACCGGCCGGCCCCGCAACTCGGGCCGTGCCTCCTGCTCCACTGAGGCAAAGTAGGAGTTCAGGTCGACAAAAAGCCAGTTCAAAGCCGGCCCGGCGTCTGGATCGTCACTCGTCGCGCCTTCACTGAAGTCGGGTCCGTTCAACGATTCAGGAGCCAGACGCGCAAGCTCCTCTGGCCACTCGTCAGGCGCGGGAGGGAGAATCGGATTGGAGGCCGCGGCCATTTCTGAGGACATTTTCGCTTTTTATTCACTTTTCCGCAAGGATTTTTCCACCGGACGAGGTCTTTATTCCACAATAGATGTATCGGATAACCCGAATGAGTGGATACTCGTCGAAGGAGTTAGGCCAGTAGGATTGAGGTACCAAATCAATCCTCGCAAAAGGGCCGGCTCGCACCGGAATGGTAACCGGAGATGCTGCTGATGCATTGGCTAGCCGTGAACGGAAGCGTTTTAGCCGTCCTGGTCACGGTAGGCGTGGCAGTTCTGCTCGTCTGCTGTCTTGAATGCTCGCACTGCTCCCGCCGCGAAAAGGACGATCTGTTCAACCGTCACGAAGTCTAGATTTGAGTTTTTGGCTCGGGATGGCGGCAATGTGTGCCCCCGCGAAATCGAGCTCATAGCTAATGGCTGGAAGCTAAGCGCTGGCTTCTACTGAGTCGGTGGCTTCAAATACATTTCAAACTGCGCCAGAATGCGATTGAAAAGGTGCGTCTGCACGTCGGGACCGTTGATCGAGTGCGTCTTGCGTGGGTAAATCTGTAAATCGTAGGGAATTTGAGCGTCGATGAGCTTCTGCACAAACTGCACCGTATTCTCAATGTGCACGTTGTCGTCGCCGGTTCCAACCACCAGCAGCAGATGCCCCTTCAGATTGGCCGCGGAGTTGACGACCGAAAAATCGTGGTAACCGTTTGCATCCTCCGAGGGCAGGCCGAGATAGCGCTCGGTGTAGATGGAATCGTAATCACGCCAGTCGGTAACAGGCCCCACCGCGACGCCGGCGCGAAAGCGGTCGGAGTGAGTAAGGGCATAGAGCGTAAAGGTGCCTCCCCAGCTCCAACCCCACCAGCCCAGCCGCTTGGGATCGAGTTGCGCATACTTGGCCAACGCGGCATCGATCACCGTCATCTGATCTTCAAACTGCACTGGGCCGAAATTCCGGTAAGCAGCCTGCTCAAATGCGCGCCCGCGCTCGGCCATGCCGCGATTGTCGGCGTGCAGCACCGCAAAACCGTGTTGCGCCAGCAATTCGTCGAACAGCAGATCGTTCTCCCATTGGTCAGTTACCGATTGCACGCCGGGACCGCCATAAGGGTTCACGATCAGCGGTACCGAGGCCGGACTGGTTGCGCCCGTCGGCAATAGCAGCGTGGCATAGAGTGTGGTGCCATCGTGCGCCTTCACCTGGAGCATTTCAGGCGCGTGAAGATGGTAGGAATCGAGGACATGCGTCTCCCAGATCATGCGGCACTTGCCTGCCGGGATAGGAGCAACTGCCGCGCTGGAATTGCCGGGTACAGAGCAAACGCGCACCCCGGGCGGATGCATGAGTGCGGAGAACTTGTCGGTAAACGCCTCACCATCGGGAGAAAACGTGGCTTGATGAAATCCCGCCTCTGCGCTCAACTGCCTGCGCTCGCCGGCAAAGTTTACCTGCCAGATCTTCTGCTCCAGCAGGTCGCCCTCGTTCGACGCGTAGTCCACCACCTTGTGTACGCTATCCACGCTGTACACATCGCCCACCTCGAAATCGCCCGTCGTCAACTGCCGCTTGAGTTGCGCGGCGCCCGCAAGCGGATGGTCAGGATCGTAATTGTAGAGATAAAGATGGTTGTGCCCATCGCTCCAGTTCGTAAGCACAATGGCTCCGCCGCCCACGCTTATGTCGTAGTTCTCGTCCAGAAATTTATCGTCGCTGACGTCGAGCATCTGGCGCACATCGCCCTGGTCGGCATCGGCAAAGAAAATCGTGCGATGCTGGTGGTCCCGGCTGAGCGTCTCGATCCATAACGTCTTGTGATCGACCCAGCCGAAGCGGGGAACGTAATCGCCGCTCTTCAGCGGTAGCTTGATCCACATCGTCTTGCCGCCTTTTGCGCTCACCACTCCTAAATGAACTTCTGGGTTGGGGTCGCCGGGCTGGGGATAGTGCTGCCAGTCCACAGTCGCGTGGTTGGGAATCCAATCTGTGAGCGGATACTGCGGTACCTGGGTCTCCACCATCTGAAGGTAGGCCACGTTCTTTGAGTCGGGCGACCAGAAGTAGTTGCTGCGGGCATCGAGCTCTTCCAAGTACACCCAATCCACTTCGCCGTTCAGCACCTCCCCTGCGCTGGCGGCCGAAGCATTGGGCACCGGAGCCAGCGGCATGGTGGGCGTGCCAGGCTCGCGCACCCGAATGATGCTCAGACCGTGGTCGCGAATAAACGAGATGGTTGTGCCGTCGGGCGAAAACTTGGGATCGTCGCCTGATAAGGCTCCCGTGAAGCCGAGCTCCAGCCCTGTGCCGTTGTGCAGATCGTAAAACCAGAGGCGACCATTGGAATCAAAGAGCAAATGGGTCGCATCCGGAGCCCAAAGATAGCTGGCCATGTTGTAGCGCTGGCGATGGTCGCGGTCCTGCTCTGAGCCATTGCCGCCGTTCAATTGGGCCATTTTGGCAGCGCTCACCAGCACGTGAGTCGACCCCGTGGCAGGATCAACATCCATCAATTCCCCGCCTTCCAAATAGCTGAGGTGCTTGCTGTCGGGCGACCAGGTCAGCTCGTCGGGCGCCTCGCCAATGATGGGTCCATGAGCGAAGATCGCCTCGACTGTCAACGGCTTTTCAGGCGCCTGCGCGGCACCGGAATAAGAAAAAAGGGTGAGGGCCGTCGCGACGGAGGCCGTGAGAATAGATGCTCGCGTCAAGAGTGGTTTCCTCCCAAAAGGGAACTTCGACATTGAGTTCAGGATGGATGTTCAAGCCGCGATCGTGAGGGGTTGGGCTTCAGGGAGAGTGTAAATCACGGTAGGCGCCGTGTTGCACGGTGAAGATGAACAGTGTATGTTCCGTTCGTATGCACTGGACAACTCCTGAGGAGCGCCGCGCCCTGGGCCAGGCACGGCGAAAACAGTTAAGGCGCCCTCAACACGACACTTTGCAATGCGACGATCGGACTTGCACAGCGCTCGGAACCGTAGAGCGTTCGATGCGCGGGCGTGTGCCGGCCCTCATTCAGCTCAAGTACCAATTAATGGCCGAGTCGCCCTTCGCCTACTTTCGCGGCGCAGCACCGGTGATGGCCGCCGACCTGGCCCAGCTTCCCTCCACTGGCATTGTCAGCCAACTCTGCGGTGATGCCCATGTACGCAACCTGGGCGCCTTCGCCGCGCCCGACGGCCGCCTCGTCTTCGACATCAACGACTTTGACGAGACCATTCGCGGTCCTTTTGAGTGGGACCTGAAGCGCATGGCAGCCTCGCTCATTCTGGCCGGCCGCGCTGCGGGACACAAGCCCGGCGCCGCGCGCAAAGCCGCGCTGGCATGCGTCGAGCGCTACGCGGCGCAGATGCGCGCATTTGCCAGCATGCCCCGACTGGAAGTAGCCCGCTTTCAGGTTCACCGTCTCGGTTTGGCCAAGCCAGTGCAGGACGCGCTTACCAAGGCCGAGCGCGCAACGCCTCAGCACATTCTCGATCGGCTCACGCAGCCGGCTTCGGCGCGACCCGGCGCACCGCGCCGATTCAAGGAGTCGAAGCCCATGCTTACGCGCATTCGCGGCTCCCGCGCCGCCGCGGTTCTGGCCTCGCTCGCCCCCTACCGCGAGATGCTTGAGCCCCAGCGGCAGCATCTGCTTTCGTTCTACCGGCCCGTCGACGTGGCTTTCAAGGTGGTCGGCACC
>JASHYS010000223.1 GCA_030042915.1 Acidobacteriaceae bacterium | reverse complement strand
AAAACAGCCCCACTGCGTGCTCACGGCATTTGGCTCAGAGCAGCTTGCCGCGTAGGTCGGCCGCCCGTTGAACTGGTTGTTCCCGGTCAGATCGCTTCCCGTTGTGATGTTGAACGGCGTTCCTGAATTGGCCACTACCATGGGCGACAGTGAAATCTGCCACGGCAAATTGAAATTGCCGAAGAGCATAAAGCGGTTGTGCATGTCGAAGCTCGTGCGCCCGTAATCCAGCCCGGGAAAGCTCGATACCGACGGCACCGAACCAACGCCGCTGGTGTCGCCCTGGGCATTCGAGTAGGTGTAGTTGGTGGCGAAACTGAACCTGCGATACGTGGCGCGCATGGTGGCCATCACCTGGTGCTCGCGGTAAAAGCCGCCCGACTGGTATTGCAGGTTGTTGGTCGCGGGTTTTCCAGGCGCCAACGCCGGGTAGGTGTCGGTGTCGGCGCTCGCGATGGGAAACTCAGCCGCCGCGCTCAGGTTGTCGGTGAAAAACTGGTGCACTCCCTGCGAGTACACGTAGGTCACGTTGCCCGTCAGCGCCTTTGTCACCTGGCGGTCGACGCCGATCGCAGCCTCCATGTCGTTGGCGGCATGGAAGTCGGGAGCGACGGTGTAATACGTCGGGGCATTCTTGCCAGTCGCGCTGCCCGATGTGCTGGCCGAAAGCGGCGTGGTCGCGTACTGGTTGAACACGATGCCCGAAGTCTGAATAAACTGCTGCTCATTCGAGCCGTTCTCATGAATGGTGTTGATCACGTACGGAACGTTGGCTCCGAATCCGTTGGCAACCGTGAAGCGCTGATAAAACCACCCATACCCCGCGCGCAAAACCGTCTTGGGCTGCCTCTTCCCTGCCCCTTTGCCCAGCGCGTAAGCCAGGCTCAGGCGCGGCGCCCAGTCATCCTTGTCGCTGATCCAATTCTGCGTCTCCCAGCGCACGCCATAACTGAAAGTGAATCCCTGGTTCACCTTCCAATCATCCTGGTAGAACAGTGCCGCATCGAACAGCGTCGCCTGCGCAACGGGATGATTGATTTGGGTGTAGGTGTATTGCTGCGGCATGCAGGTTGACGGCGGCGTGGAGCCTTGCGGCGTCTGGTAGCAGCCCACAAAATTCGATGCCAGCGCAAATGTGTAGGCGCCGTTGCTGCCGCTTGTGGTCAGGTTTACATCAGGGTAGGCCCGAAGGCGCGCGCCGAAGTTGAGCGAATGTGTTCCCTCCACGGCCGAAAAATAATCCTGCAGCTCCAGGTCGTTCTCGTGGTCCTGCTCGGTCTGCTCGGGATTGCCGCCGTCAGAGAATTGCCCCTGCAGCGTGAATGAGGGAAGGTTCGAGATTGAGGATGACGTGTCGCGGATGCGGCGATATTGGAAACGGATATCGTCAACGAGATTCTTGCGCAGAATCCAGCTATCTGAAATCTGGATCGCATTTTCCTGGTTGCTGCTGTTGGTCGCATGCTCAGGCAACGTGAGGCCTGTGCCTCCGATGCTGTCCGTGCTCACCGACCGGTTGTACGTCTCGCGGATGGTTAACGTGTTTTTTGAGCCCAGCTGAAAATCGAAGCGCGGGCTGATGTCCTGCCGCGAGGTGGGATTGCCGTACGCTTCGTTGATCGATGTGCCATTGGGGTCCGAGGCCGTAATACTGGCGGGATTGATAGCTTCAATAATGTTTTCGTTCAACTGCTGGCGCGAGAATGCGCTGACAAAATACGACGAAGTTTTTGTAATTGGCCCGCCCACCGATCCGCGCAGAAACCACGAGTCATACGCCGGTTCCGGTGCGCCGCCCAGCAAAGGATTTGCCGTGTTGAATGCTGAATCGTTCCCTTGCGCTGAGAGGTCACCGTGCATGGAGCCGGTGCCGGGCTTGGTATAGATTTCAATGCGCCCGTAGCCCAGCCGGTCGTACTCGGCCGAAAACGGATTCTGGTTCACGCGAATCTCCCGAATCGACGACTTGGGCGGCAATTGTCCGCCGGTAAAACCGTCGATGTAGATCTGCCCGCCGTTCGGACCCGCTGCCGGACCGGCCAGCGCCTCCAGTTCGTTCTGCAATTCGTCAGGATCGTCCGAAAGAGCATTCAGGTCCTGGCCCTGAATCACCACGGCGTTCGCATTGTTGTCAGGGCTTGTATTCACCGTGTTGGCTTCTGACTCGACCTCGACGTTTTGCTGCTGCACCTCGATCTCGAGCGCTGCGTTCACGGTTTTCACCTGGCCCGCTGTCACCACGATCCCCGGCACTGAAAACGCCGCAAACCCTTTCGCGGTGGCCGTCACACTGTATGTGCCCGGCGCCAGCCCGCGAATCGTATACGCTCCTACGCCGTTCGAAGTCGTCTTGCCCGCCACTTTTCCTGAAGTTGTATATGCCACCACGCTGGCATTGGGAATCACCGCTCCGCTGGGATCGGTCACCATGCCGCGGATACCGGAGTTCGCCACGCCCGCATTGCTATCGCTCGGCGCGCTCTGTGGGCTCGGTGCAGGCTGCGCGGCCGGAGTGCCTGCTGCAGGCGGATTTTGCGGACCCGGAGCCTGCTGGGCGCCTGCATTTGGGACCGCAGCCGGAGCTTGCTGCGTGCTCTGAGTCCCTGACGGAGTCGGAGCGACCGGCGCAGCTTCCTGAGCCCACGCCGACGGCCCCCAAAATAGGATTGCCGCCATCGACGCCGCGAAAAAAACGGCGCTCACCCTCGATCGCACAAACGTGCGCATGCAAGAAACTGAAAATCGGATTCTCATGTTTCCTACGAAAAATGAATTTTGTCTTGCAATCGCGGTTTCGCTTCTTGCAACCGCTTTCTTCCTCACCCGCTCGCTTTTTCTGCTTTTAGTTCGTTCTTGCTGCCGCCGGGCCGTGCCTGGCAGAACGCCCGGCCAATCGAAACGAGCCTGTTCGTTTGCTCATGGCGCAGTACGCCACTATTTGTCTGACGGATTTCAGTTTTTTAAGGTTTCAAGGGTGAAAATTTTTCGCAATACCGCCAAAGCAGCCCG
>JASHYS010000222.1 GCA_030042915.1 Acidobacteriaceae bacterium | reverse complement strand
AAAGAGGATTGGCGGGGGTGCGGGGAATCGAGATTTTGGAGGGCGAAAAGAGCGCAATGGTGGAAAACGGCCACGGAGTCGGGGCTGATTTTGATCCGCTGGCGATGGCGTTTTCGTTTCGGAACTGGACCGAATTGGGCCGCGATTGTTCCACGTGGAACAGCGGGGATCGGTCGGGTCGCCGGTCCGTGGTTGTTCCACGTGGAACAACGGGGATTGGCTGCGGCGTCCGTCGGGCTTTGTTCCACGTGGGACAATCCCGGGCGGGGAAGTCACCCTGTACAGGAGGGGATAGCTAGTGGCCAATAGCCAGCAGCCAGTAGCCAAGAGAAGGCAGGGGAGGGCGCCAGGGGGGCGATGTTGCGCAGCTTTCGCGCGGTCTTGGCTTCGGGTCTCGAGCTCGACGAAAAATGGCCGAATTTGGGGTAAATTCTGGGGTAAAAAGTGCCCGATTTGAGGCCAAAAACAGCGCAATTTGAGAGCCGTTTCGAGACCGGTTTACTGATTCTAAATGCGTTATCCTCCAAACTATACCCCAGGGGGGTATATCCGAAATTTTTTTCCAAGGCAAATTCGCCTTTGTTTTGCCCGAAATTTGATTTTCGCGCTCGTGGCGCAGGCTGCCGAGAGCGATTTTTGGCGCCCTAGACGGCCCGCGGCTAAAGCCGCATTTCGCGCATCAGGGTTCAGCGGCCTGAAGGCCCCTGCTCCCTCCGAATTTACCTGCGCCGGATTCCGGGAGGGTTAGCCTACCGACCTAAAGCCCCGTACCCTTCGACTGCCCGGGTCGCACTCTCCAAAAACTGAACCACTCCTGATTGCCTGGTTTAAGTGTAGCGACTTGCCGGAAATAATCTGCAAGAGGCAGGAGCAAGGGGGGCGAGGGAACAAGGCGCAATAAATCAATGAGTTAGGGGGACGATTGGGGCTGCGATTCGGCGGGGAAGGGCTTGACAACTACAGGGACCGAGCGAACAAGGGACCAAGGGACCGAGAAGGCAGGGAGCGAGGGAGCGAGCGCCGCTTTCAGCCCTGCCGCGAGCCGAAGGCCACGATGCGTTTGGCGCTGCCGGGCAGGTGCGTTTGCGGCCTCCAGAAGAATTCCCTGCTGGCAGCACTCTTCAGCGCGTCGAGTTGATTCGTGGTCGACAACAGCGCCAGCCATCCAGCCGGCGCGACGAGCTTTGCGGCGGCGACCACGGCTTTCGGCATCTTGTCGACGGCGCGCAGGATGACGCAATCGAAGACGCCCTCGATCGTCTCGGCACGGCCCGCATGCACTTTCGCTGGGATGCCAAGTGTGCGGACCACTTCCTGGAGGAACGCTGCCTTCTTGCTCTGGGACTCGGCCAACGTCACGGCGATCTCGGGACGGCAGAGAGCGATGGGGATTCCGGGCAGGCCGGCCCCCGACCCGAAGTCGAGCAAGGAGGCGATGCCGGCCGGCAATGCTCTAGCAACAGTAATAGATTCAACAAGATGTGTTGTAATTATCGACTCTTCATCGCGGACCGAGCTCAAGTTGAGGCGCTGGTTCCAGCGAAGAAAGAGCGAAAGATAACTCTCAAACCGAGCCGCCGTTCGCGGGTCCAGCGGCTCGAGGCCAGCGTCTTCGAGGAGCGCGTTCAGACGCAGAGCGGCACCGGTCCCGGTCATCGCTTGCTGCCTGTGTCCGGCCCAGGCGCATTCCATTCGCCGGCAGCCTGGACAAATGCGGAGAAAATGGCACGCGAAAACGCACTTTGCGCGCAGGTGCGCTCGGGATGCCACTGCACGCCGACAACGAAGTGATCCGGCGCGTCGAGTTCGACTGCCTCGATGACTCCATCCGGCGAAATGGCGCTCACGCGCAAATCGTCGCCCGGCGTGCGGATCGCCTGGTGGTGGCTTGAGTTCACCGGCACTTCCTGCTTCCCTCTGGGCAGAAGCTGATTCAGCCGCGATCCATCTGCAATCTTCACTGCGTGCGCCTCGACCACGTCACGGCCAGGCCGGTGATTCACCGCAGTTTTCAGATCCTGAATCAGCGAGCCGTTGCGCCACACATTCAACGTCTGCACGCCGTGACAGATGGCCAGGATCGGTTTGTGCAGGTTGAAGGCATCCTGCAAAAGGATCTCGTCTGCAGCCGTGCGCACGGGGTCGTCTTGGCCGCACTCGGGAGCCCGCGCCTCGCCATAGCGCTGCGGATCGACATCGTAGCGGCTCCCGGGAAGCAGAATTCCCTGCACACCTGCCAACAGCCGCGCTACTTGCTCCGGCGCGTCCCGCTTTGCGATTTGGAGCGGCACGACCACCGGCTCCGCTCCCGCGGCTTCGAGCGCCGCTACATACGGTGGCAGCGCGCGCTGATTGTACTCCGGATCGCTGCTGGGCTCGGGGATGGCGATGCGCACAGCCATGAAAGACCAGTTTACGGCGAAGGGGCTTGTTGCTCCCATGGGTGCGCGCTATGGTGGCTCTTATGGCCCTGGTTCGACCCGCACTCGAATCTGACGCAGAAGCGATTGCGCACGTGCACGTGCAAAGCTGGCGTACGACATACACCGGCATTGTGCCAGCCGAGTTCCTCGCCCAGCTCAATGAGGCGGAACGGGCAATGCAGTGGCGCGAGTGGCTTGCCCAGGAGGTTCTGATCCTGGTTGCCGAGATTGAAAAACAAGTTGTCGGGTTTGCCTGCGGCGGCCCGATCCGCGAGCCGGTGGAGGATTGCGACGCCGAGCTCTACGCAATCTACCTGCTCGAAGAGGCGCAGCGATCGAAGATTGGGACCGAGCTTTTAGGGCAAATCGCCGCGGCTTTGTCGGAGCGCGGGTTCAGAAGCATGGCGGTGTGGGTGCTTGAGAAAAATCCCTGCAAAATGTTTTATCCAAAGCAGGGCGGCCGCTATGCGTTGGGAAAGGAAATTGAAATCGGCGGCGCGAAATTGACCGAAGAAGCGTATACGTGGTCCGATCTGAAAAGCCTTAGCGGTTGACCGCTCACGGCCAGCGAATGAGGCCATCCCTGTCGTCGACCAGCGTTACGTCGTACTTCTCGATCATGGGCATCAGCACCTGCTCGAGCTCGCGCTTCCAAAGCTCCCCTTCGTAGAACCTGGCTTTCATGGGCTCGCGCGAGGCCAGGTCGGGAAATCCGCGCATGAAGAAGAACGTGTCGGGATCTTCGATGGAAAGCCAAGGACCGAGAATCTTCATGCCGATCTCGGTGTGTGCGGGCACCGATCTGGTGTGGAAGATCTGAAGAAACTCATCCCTCTTGCCCGGCTTGAGCTTGTAGGTGCGCATTTCGATGATCATGTGGCTGTCTCCGTCGGATGCGGTGAGCCTGCTGCTACAACGTGCTTTGTTGCCGGTAGTGGGTTGGAGAACGTCGATGCGGACCGGCATTACCCCTCGATTTTAGATTCAGGACGCGCGACGAACTCCACCCCTGCGGCGGGATCGAACCGGCGCAGAAAATTCCCCGGGTCCCGCACCTGTCGAAACACGATTGCCTGGCCCTTGAAGGTTTCGAGTATCTTTCTCACGTCGGGCAGGTACTTCCTGCGGAAGCTGAGAACGTAGTGGAGAAACGTCCAGTCGAATTTCTCAGGACAGCCCGGCGCCATGTCCACGCGCACCGTGCCCTTCGTCGTCCACACTCTGGTTAAGACGCGGCTCGCGCAAATCCAGGTAGGAAAATCGAAGAAGAACACCGTGTCGGCAAATTCCAGCCGCCTGGAGATCGTGGACGTGTAGTTGCCGTCCATGATCCATGCCTCGCCTTCCAGAGCCTCTTCGAGCTCGGCCAGCCACTGCTCTTTGCTTGGCTCACTCCATCCCGGCCGCCAGAAGATCTGATCGAGATGGATGATGGGCAGGCCGGTTGCAGCACCGAGCCGGCGCGCGAATACCGATTTGCCTGAACCCGGAGAGCCGAGAATGAGCACGCGCTGCATACTGTCAGATTCTGGCACCGCCCATCATCAATTATGCGATTCGATGGTATCGATGCGACGGAGAAGTTCATGTGCAGGCGCGTTGCCCGGGTCCAGCTCCAGCACATGGCCCAGCGCGCTCCTGGCGTCCTCCCACCTGGATTGCACGCACAACGCGGCAGCCAGATTCATCCAGGCCTTCGAAAAGCCCGGGTCCGCCTGAACCGCTAATTCAAAGTGGCGGATCGCCGAGTCTGTACTCTTTGCGGAAAAATCCAGATATCCAAGCTGGTTCTGGGCCAGGGCCATCTGCGGGTTGTCCTCGATCGCCTGTTCCAGCGCGGTTCGTTCACCGGCCCGATCCCCGGTCTTGTCGAGCGCCATCGCGAGCCGGTAGGCCAGCAACGGTTCCTTGGGGTCCACGCTGAGCGCTTCACGATAGTACGCAGCTGCTTGCGAATAGTTGCCGGCTGCTTGCGCCTGGTTAGCCTGGTAATACTTTGCCGACGCCACCTCTTTGTTCAGTTCGGCTTGTTCTTCCTGCTGATACTGATGAAGCTGCTGCTGTGCTGCGGCATCGTTTCCGAGGAGGCGATACACCCTGCCAAGTTCGTAGTGGACCCGCGGTTCATGAAACCCCAGCGCGACGGCTTTCTCCAGTTGCTCCTTCGCCGCCGCGTTGTCGTCGAGCGCCAGGAGCACAACCCCCAGATGAAAGTGAGAATCGGCGTATTGAGGATTTAGCGCCGCGGATTTTTCAAACCAACCCCGTGCCGCTTTGAATTCGTGGGCGTTCTCGCGCAGGAGGCCCATCAAATAAAGCACCTCCCATTGACGCGGGTCTGCCTTAAGCAGCCGTTCGCAAAGTGGCTGCGCTGCCGGGTCGCCGGCCAGCACCAGCACATGCAAATAGCGGATTTGCACTTGCAAGTCGCCGGGATATTTTTGAGCAACGACTGCCAGGTTCTGGGCTGCATCCTGATAGCGATCGAGCATCACCAGCACTGCCGAAAGTGCCTCGATCACAGGAACCGAAGTTGGATTCGCGCGCAGCGTTGTCACCAGCACATCGTGAGCATCGGTCAGCAATCCTGCTTTGGTGTAAGCGACCGACAGATTGACAGCCGCCGGGGCGGACAGCAGACCGGCGTCTTCCATGGGCCGGAGAAGTTCGATGACCGAGACATAGTTTCCATCCACGAGCAGATCCCGGCTGAGGTATTCGAAGGCGGCTGAAGATTTCGGATCCAGACTGAGAACGAGCCTCCACTGCAAATCTGCATCTGTTCTTCGGCCAAGGCGGCTCAGCGCCGATCCCAGCACAAGGTGTGCGTCGACGGATGTCGGGTCAATGCGAAGCGATTGCTCGAGCGGGGCAATCGCCAGCTTGGGCTCGCCGGCAGAGTAAAGGCTGAGGCCCAGAAGGTAGGCATAGTTGGCGGAGCCCGGCTCCATAGCAACAGCTTTGCCGAATGCATGGGCAGCGCAGGCAGGCTGATTGCGGCCGGCAAACCAGTTGCCCAGTCTGGCGTAAGTTGGGGCGTACGGCTGAGCTTTCAAATCCGCGGCAATCGATGGAGGAGGTACGCAATGAGACGAAGCAGCCGGGAGTCCCTGGGCCGAAGCCGCGCTCAAAATCAGAGTCCCGAGTACCGATGCGCGAAACAAACGTTCCACATGGCCCATTAACTTACCTGACATACATTTCTTGGGAGCCGCTTATTCACATTTGAGCTCTCTTTCGCCGGGCGCCATATACTCCAGCGGACATTCGAGAACTATTGCTATCGGGTCAGCTTATCATCTAATTGCTCGCCAGTTCGCACACGCCGGGCTGCGCGGCTGGCGGCGAATTAGACCTTTCCAGCATTTCCTCAATGGCGGCCCGCAGGCGTTCAGTGAGCTCGGTGTGCTGGCGCACGGTCATGCCTTTGGTTTCAATGGGCGCTCCGGCGCGAAGCGTGACCTTGCCGGGATAGAAATGATGGGTGTGGATGGGCAGCAGATCGTATACACCGCAGAGCGCGATGGGCACCAGCGGCACCTGCGCGCGAATGGCGAGATACGCGGCGCCGGAGAGGAAGGGCTGCAGCTGACCGGTTTGCGTGCGGCCGCCCTCAGGAAAAACGAACAGCGGCATGCCGGC
>JASHYS010000221.1 GCA_030042915.1 Acidobacteriaceae bacterium | reverse complement strand
CAACCAATGCAGACAAAAGGCGATGTTTCATGGCAGAATCCTCGCTTCGGGGCGCTCGCATGGCTGCCCTTTCACATAGACGCGGGAGGTGAAGCGGGGGACGACGCAGGCGTTTACCGGTCAGGGATGCCGTTGTTGTTCTTGTTCTGCCAGCAGCTTTTTGAAGTCGGGATTTTCGCGAAGAGTGGCGAAGTCTTTGTCTGCGGCAACCTTTTTTGCCGTGGTATAGCCCTCATTCATTGCGGCGCGCAGATTGTCGAGAGCGCAGTCCGTGCTCCCCATGCGCAAACATCCCAGCGCCATGTAATAGTGCTCCGCTCCGCGCTCCTCGAGGGACGACGTGCTCTGCGCTACAGGACCGTTGGATTCGGTAAACACGGTGGGATCGAGAGCCAGCGCCTTCTCGTAGGCCTCAGAGCCTTTCACGTACTTGCGCTGCGCCATCAGGTTGGTGCCGTAGTTCTTGAGAATCAGCGCAGATTTCGGGGCCAGTTTGAGCGCCAGGCGGTACGTGTGCTCGGCCTTTCCGTAATCCTTCATTGAGGCGTAGACCGTAGCCAGGTTGTTCAGCACGTCGGCGTTGTGCGGGTCGAGCTTCAGCGACTTCTGATAGCAGCGCATGGCTTCGTTGTCGTTGAACATCATCTGGTACGCGATCCCGATCTTGTTCCACAGCGTCGCATTCATCTGCGGCGCCTTTGAGTAAGCAGCGATGGCGGCCTGATAGCGCTGGCGGGCAAGATCCGTGTCCCCGATCAACTCCGCGTTCTTCTGCTGATCGGCAATACTGGGAGCCGGGGTGTCGGAGGCCGGCGTGCTCTTCGACGACGCATCCGTCGATACTCCTGTACTTGCGGAGTCGAGCAGTGTCTTGGGTGCGGGTTGCGCAGGAATCTGTGCTGAAGCGGCTGCGGAGCTCACCGCTCCAAATCCCACCAGAAGGGCTGCCGGCAGGCGGAAAGATCTGTCAAGCCTCATCATCTTCCCTCCTGGAGCGCGGTGCGCGACCGGTTCGGCACAACTACGGCGCTCCAACCACGAAGAAAAAGGCCGTGCAACGATTATAGCCCCATTGGGATTTTTCAGAGCGACTGCAGCCGCAGTGGCCATTACCGCACGCACCAGCGTCAGCCCGAGCCGGAGCGAACAACGGCTCTACAAAGTGATGAAGCTACGCGCCCTACTGTCTCTGCGGTTCGGCCATCAGTTGCTGGAAGGCCTGATTCGATCGCAGGCTGGCAAACTCGCTTTCGGCCGCCACCTTCTTGCGGTCTGTGAAGCCCTCGTCGAGCGCCATGCGAAGATACTCAAGCGCGCAGTCGGTGTAGCCCGCGCGAGCGCAACCCAGCGCCATGTAGTAGTTCATCGCGCCGCGCTCCTTCACATCCGAGGGGTTCTCAACCGTGGGGCCGGCGTGGTCGGCAAAGATGTGCGGATCGATCGCCAGGGCTTGCTGGTACGTCTCCCAGCCTTTGTCGTATTTCTTCTCGGCCAGCTGGTTCGTGCCCAGGTTCTTCAAAATCAGCGCCGATCGCGGTTCCAGCTTCAGCGCCCTCCGGTACATCTTGTCGGCCTGGTTGTATTCCTTCTGCGAAGCATAGACCGTGCCCAGATTGTTCAACACGTGCGGATTGTGTGAATCGAGTTTGAGCGATTCCTTGTAGCAGCGCATGGCGCTCTTTGCATTCAGCATCATCTGGTACGCAATGCCCATCTTGTTCCATAGCGATGCTGTCATGGCGGGCGCTTTCGCGTATGCGGCAATGGCAGCCTGATAACGCTGGTGCGCCATCAGGGAATCACCTACGTCTTCGTCCGTCACTGGGCGGGATGTTGCCGGTTGGGGCGCCGCGGCTGCTGAAGCAGCCGGCATCAAAGCTTGATCGGCAGACTGGGCCTTCGCCGCCTGTGGAATCGCCGCAGAGGAAAACAGCAGCAGTGCCGGAACCAGGAACCAACTACCCACTTTACCCGCGGACATATTCCCTCCTGCCGACGTGCCCAGGGGGCCGAGAACGATGCCGTCCGCTGCACATTAAACACCCAAAACAGGTGAAATAGTCAAGTCCAGCGCGCACAGTTTGTTACCTCGTTCCCCTCAGACCGCGATGGAACCCGAAATCTTCCCGGTTTGGTATCGCACGAATCGCATCTAATTGCTGTGACGTGCGGCATTCTTGTGGCCCCTGAACCTGCAGGCAGCGCCAGGGCCCATGGATCGGGTAGGCGGCCTTTTTCATCCCAATCCTGTACACTCATTCCACTCCTAAGGAGGTCCACCTTGGGCGCAATCGCTTCTTCCCGCCTGCATACTGTCGTCGCCAGCCGTTTCAATGGAGTGCGCCGCAACTCGCTTGTCCTCTCCGAGCCCCTTACGGCCGAGGACATGATGGTGCAGTCGTGCCCTGAGGCCTCGCCGGCCAAATGGCACCTGGCGCATACAACCTGGTTCTTCGAGTCGTTTGTGCTGCGCGAGTTTCTGCCAGGTTATCGCCTCTTCCATCCGGACTTCGTTTGGCTCTTCAACAGTTATTACGAAAGTTTTTCAGCCTTCCCTGAAAAACGCCTGCGAGCCTCGTTTTCACGCCCCTCACTCGACCAAGTGATGCGCTACCGCGAGCATGTGGATGCCTCCATGGAGCGGCTTTTCGAGCATGGGCCGGAGCCTGAGGCGCTGCGCCGCATTGAGCTGGGCGCCAACCACGAGGAACAGCATCAGGAGCTGCTGCTCACCGACATCCTCAATGCATTCTTCACCAATCCGCTGCGGCCCAAGTACAGGGAGCAAGCCAGCAAGGGAGCGAGGGAGCAAGGTAAATCGCGGCCGCTTGAGTTCCGGCAGTTCGAGGGCGGATTAAGCGAGGTGGGCCACGCCGGAGACGGCTTCTGCTTCGACAACGAGATGCCGCGCCATCGCGTCTGGCTCGAGCCCTATGCACTGGCAAACCGCCTCGTGACCTGCGGCGAGTACGCAGAGTTCATCGCCGACGGCGGCTATCGCAAGCCTGAGTTCTGGCTCTCGGCGGGCTGGGACGCAGTGAAGGCCAACGGCTGGCGCTCGCCTCTCTACTGGAATGAAAAAGATGGCGCATGGACCATCTTTACCTTGCGTGGCGAGTTCCCGCTCACTGAGATTGAAGATGTGCCCGTCAGCCAGGTGAGCTTTTTTGAGGCTGACGCCTACGCGCGCTGGGCCGGCCACCGGCTACCCACCGAATTCGAATGGGAAGCCGCGGCCGAGGGCCACCCGGTCGAGGGCAATCTGCTCGATTCCGGAGAGCTCATGCCCGTTTCCACTGCTCTCGTCCAAAACCAGAGCCCCACGCAGTGGGGGGACTGTTGGGTGTGGACCAGCAGCGCCTACCTTGGCTACCCCGGATTCCGCCCTCTTGACGGCACGCTGGGTGAGTACAATGGCAAGTTTATGAGCGGCCAGATGGTCCTGCGCGGCGGATCCTGCGTCACGCCGGCCCGCCACATCCGCTCCAGCTATCGCAACTTCTTTTCCCCCGAAACCCGCTGGCAATTTTCCGGAATCCGGCTGGCACGCTGAGAGCCAGTTCCGGCTATCCGGCCCTCATTCACGAAAAAAAACAACGTCGCATGCACGCACCCCGCATCCAAACGAGAACATGACTTCAGCGGCTTCCCCTGCTCCAGTTCTGCAATTCGATCAACGCGTTGCCTTGGCGGTCCAGCAAGGCCTCACTTCGCGTCCCAAGCGGCTGCCTGCCTGGCTCTTTTACGACGAGGCGGGCTCGCGGCTCTTCGACGACATCACCGAATTGCCCGAATACTACCTCACCCGCACCGAACGTGGAATTCTGGCTGCCGACGCGCCCGACATGATTGCGCACGCGGCGCCCGGCGCACGCGTGCGCATTACCGAGCTTGGCGCCGGATCGGCAGACAAAACCCGGATCCTGCTGAAAGCCGCCGTGGCGCGCCAGGAAAGGGTGATTTACGAACCGGTCGACGTTTCGCCCAGCGCATTGCGCGCCGCCCGGGAGCGGATTGAAAGTGAGATCGAAGGCGTCACCGTGGCGCCGCGCGTAATGGATTACACCCATGGCGACGGCGAGCGGCTTCATCTGGGGCCGATTGGCAAAGACGAGCGGCG
>JASHYS010000220.1 GCA_030042915.1 Acidobacteriaceae bacterium | reverse complement strand
CTTTTTGGGGCGCTTGGACTCATTGCGCGCTCGCGTGGCTACCGTGCAACATACCCTCAACTCTCACGCACCGTGCTGGCCCCACGAATCGCCGCTTTTGCGTACGCAACGCGGATTGGTTGATTGGGAAGAAGCCATTGAAAACTTGGGCTGCGATGCGAATTGGATTCTTGAGCCCCGTCAGGCTATCGCGGAATTTGAAATAGTCCTGAAGCCTGGCCTCATCTCCGCCGAAGAAATCGGGGACAGCCGAATGGAGATCCAATTGAGGCGTGTTGCCTTTGGGGTTTCACTTTGCGCTCCGGGGCTCTGCGCCCGTTGAGGATTTCGATTCGATCATGAGTGTGGCAAGGAGAAAGAGGAGAAACCCGCTTAGGTGATGGACGCCGCAGGCACTGAAGTTGCCCACCACCGCCTCGAGATTCGATAAATTCCTGTGGAAAAGAGCACCACAGGCAGGCCTTAAAGACCGCCCACCGTTACTTGATCTCGGCTGCGACCACGGCGACACGGAAGTTACGCTCTCTGTTAGTAACTGAAAGTCGGCCAGGATCCATCGATCCGTGTCCCGTCAAGTTGCCGTAAAACGGCCTATCCTAACAAGTGCGTTTGGTTGTCTGTTGTCGTTGCCAAGCCAATGCACTCGTTGAGCCATTTTCTCTCCCCGGTTTGCAGGGCAGAGGTCATGGTCCCTCAAGGGTTCACTCAAAGCATCTCAGGGCTCCAAAAGCAGTCATCCCCGTATCTGATTTTCAGAGGCCGCGATTGAGCACCTGCAAGTACTTTGAGTACACGAAAAGTCTGTCTCGACGCTTGCCGCTGGCCTCACTCAGAATTCCGATACTGGCTAGCCGTTGAACGGCCGCCGAGGCCGCGGGAAAGCTGAGGCCCGACTTGCTGGCTGCATGTCTGATCGAGAACATCGGTTTCACCTGGGCGAGTTTGTAGATGGCTTGAGCGGATGGTGCACCACGGCCGAATTCTTCAATCGACTCCTTGTCCACTCGAAAGAGCTTGTCGATCTCGACTGCAGTCTGCGCAGCTTGATTTGCCGTGTCGCGCACGCCCTGCAAGAAGAAATCGAGCCATTCGTTCCAGCCATCTTCTCTGCGAGTTCCGTTAAGTCGGTCGTAATACAGACGCCGGTGCTTCTTGAAGAACAGGCTTAGGTAGAGAACGGGTTCACGCAGTACCTTTTTCTCAGTAAGCATGAATGTGATGAGCAATCGGCCCACCCTTCCATTGCCATCCAGAAACGGATGTATGGACTCGAACTGAGCATGCGCAAGGCCGGCACGAACCAACAGCGGGAGAGAGTCTTCATGGTGGAGAAAGGACTCCAGATCGCTCATGCAACTCATGACGCAGTCCGGCGGAGGCGGTACAAAGGAGGCATTCCCCGGACGCGAACCACCGATCCAATTCTGGCTTTTGCGGAATTCTCCCGGCTGCGCATGGCTCCCGCGACCCTTAGCCAGCAGTACTTGGTGGATCTCGCGGATCAGACGCAGTGACAGGGGGAACCCGCCCCGCAGCCGCTTGAGGCCATGATTGAGGGCGGTTACATAATTGGAGACTTCCCGGACATCGTCCAGCGGCACACCGGGTGTCTCTGCGTTCTCGTAGAGAAGTAAGTCCGAGAGCGAAGACTGTGTTCCTTCAATCTGAGAGGAGAGGACTGCCTCCTTTCGGACATAGGAGTAGAGAAAAAGATTCAGATCAGGGAACGCCGAGGTCATCCCATCGAGTCGGCCTATGGCCTGATTCGCCTCAGCCAGGATGGTCTGCAGGGGAGCCAGATCGAGATTCCGGGGGTCCGGAGGAAGCGGTCCAGGAACGAAAGCTCGCACGCTCTCTCCTGCGACTGTTGAGGTCACATAGCGACTGTGGCTGATGGTGTGGGAGGGTTTCGTCATCCTTTAATAGCCCATTCCTCTATTAAAACATATCGACTTTTACTTTAATATATGGGCTCGCTATTCAAGCCAGACGGACGGCCCAAAGCAGTCCATTTCACTGTGGGGGATTTTGTGGGGGGACTCCTTCAAAATAGTGGGTAATTGTAGGTAGTCCCCACAATTTCATTGTTCCACGGACCTCTTGCAAATGGCTGAAAATAAGCAGCATATTAAGCGTATATTTTACGAAGGATGCCGCTTTTTGGAACGGTCGCTTCGGTGTTCTAAGAGGAATTTTAGTCCATTTCCTTCACCCTCGTGAGTGGGCGGGCGACAATCTCGTGATGTCGCCCGCTTGTTATTAGTCGCCAGCGACTGCCTCAAGTTCCCGCTCTTTCTTCTTTGCGAAGGGAGAGGGTCTTGGGGTTTGATAAGAGTGCCCGGTGAGGAGCCCAAGCACAAACCATCCAAGGAGTGCGGCGCCGGTGGCGAAGAGAATATCGCCGGGCGCGCGCATCCATCGCAAGGTTTGCATGACAGGAGCTTGCAAGAAGTCGGCCGACCTTGCATACCATGTGCCCCGCTCGATCGATGCCCAAGCCTGCATGATGCCGATGGGAAACATGCTGAGAACCACCATAAAGACCAGGCCGAGGTTGATGCACCAGAACGACGCCTTGAGAATTCCCTCTTTCCAGCGCCGCCCCGGTTGCAGCACGCGCAAGCAAAAGAGGGTCAGGCCCAGCCCCAGCATCCCGTAGACACCGAATAGCGCCGTGTGGCCGTGAACAGGGGTCAGGTTCAATCCCTGCATGTAATAAAGAGCGATGGGCGGGTTGATGAGAAAACCGAACAGACCCGCACCAACCAGATTCCAAAAGGCCACAGCAACGAAGAAGTAGATGGGCCATTTGTAGTTGGCGATCCATGGCGCCCTTTCGGTGGGCTGGGCCAGGCGCAGGTTCTCCCATGCCTCGTAGCCGATCAACGTCAGTGGTACAACTTCAAGAGCGCTGAAGATTGCGCCCAATGCGATGACGGCGGGCCCGGAGCCGGCGAAATAGAGGTGATGGAAGGTGCCGATGATGCCGCCCGACAGGAAAATTGTGGTGGAGAACAGCACAGCGCGCGTGGCGCTGCGAATCTCAAGCAGCTTGAGCCGCGTAAACAGGAACGCGATGACCACGGTGGCAAAGACCTCAAAGAAGCCCTCGACCCACAGGTGCACCACCCACCAGCGCCAGTATTCCGCCGTGACCAAGTTGCTGCGCTGGCCGTACATGAGCCCTGCGGCATAGAAGAGAGGAATGGCGATCGACGAGATCAGGAAGAGAGAAAGCAGCGGGCGGTCTTCGCTCTTGCGCGCGAGCGCAGGCTTGAGAGCGCGGACCATCAATACCAGCCACAGTAGCAGGCCGATGAACAGCAGCAACTGCCAGAACCGGCCCAAATCGACATATTCAAAGCCTTGGGCGCCGAACCAGAACCACAGGTTGCCGAGCTTCTGCTGAATGCCCATCCATTCGCCGGCCAGCGAACCGCCGACGACCAGCACTAATGCGACAAAGAGCACGTTCACGCCCAACCGCTGGAATCTCGGTTCATGACCGCTGACTGCCGGTCCGACGTAGAGGCCGGTCGCCAGCCACGAGGTCGCAATCCAGAAGATGGCCAATTGCAAGTGCCAGGTGCGCGTGATGGCGTAAGGGAGGTACCTGTCGAGTGGAAATCCGTAAAAGCCGTGTCCTTCAACACCATAGTGCGCAGTGAGCGCGCCCATCACGATCTGCACGCCCCACAGCGCCACGACGACAACAAAATACTTGATAGTCGCGCGCTGCGAAGGTGTGGGCCGAAACCCGATGAACGGATCGCGGGCAGTGTATGGCCCGGCGATTTCGAGCCTCTCCTGTGATTGATACCACCATACGAGCGCGCCGATCCCGGCGAGCAGTCCAAAGAAGCTCACAAGGCTCCACAACACCGCTCCCGGAGTCGGGTTGTTGGCGACCAGCGATTCGTGCGGCCAGTTATTGGTGTACGTCACATTGGAGCCGAGGCGGTTGGTGCTCGTAGCCCATGCGCTCCACCAGAAGAATGCGGCCAATTGCTTCTGTTTGGCCGGATCGGTGAGCGCGCCAGCGGGAATCGCGTACTCTTTGCGGCCATTGGCGAAGACTCCCGCATAGTACGCTGCGAGCTGCCGGATTGCGGCTGCGCGGTCAGCGTCGAGCATTACGCGCCTCATGGCTGCGTCGTAGGTGTTGGTGCGCATCACGCGAATCAGCCGCGCCTCGAGCACCGCCTGCTCGTCGGCATCGAGCGCAGCAAAATTCGCGGCGCCGTCCTGCTGCGCCCAGCGCTCGAGGAGAAACTCCGATTCACGATGCAGCCAGTCGGCGCTCCAGTCAGGAGCCACGTATGCGCCGTGCCCCCAAACGGTACCGATCTCCTGGCCGCCGATGGATTGCCAGACGCCCTGGCCGTCGGTGATTGAGGCGCCGGTGAAGAGAAGCTGCCCGTCAGAAGAGTAGACGTCCGCGATGGGGGGAGCTTCGCTGATCATTTTCCGCCCGACCCCTCCGAGGACGGCAAAGGAGCCGACGATCACAACAGCCAGCGCCAGCCAATAACGCTTGTAGCTCATGGAATGCCTCACAATTCGCATGGAATGAATTCGCACAATGAGTGCTGCTGATAAGAAGTTAGAGCAGAAACCAAAAGCATTGCAGGGACTTAAGTCACATGGAGACGCAAGTGACAAAAGTCGCAGCGTTCCCATGAGCCACCGCGCAATCCTGGAAGCCTTGGCAGCCCGCTGCCGGGCCTGCTAAATTTCCACTGTCCCTTCTGTGATCACTCGTAGCGACGCTCACAGAGCGGTTCTCCAGCCAATTCCCGCGGGGTCGAATCGATGTCATTCCGCTCAGTGTTTGTTGCCGTGGTTATTGCGTTTGCCCTCATTTTGTCGGCGTTTCTGATCAACCGTGCGCGGCCAAAGGTTGAAACCGTGCAGCCCACGGCGGATTTTGTTCGTGCCTCGGGCAAGTGCGCCGAGTGCCATGCACGGCTTCAATATTCGGTTGTTCACGAATATGAAATGTCGGCGCACGCAAAGAAGGGTGTGAATTGCCTGGATTGCCACCAGCCCGCGGCAGGGCAGAAAAAAGTCGATCATCATGGGTTTGTCATCACTGACCACTTGACAGCGGGCAATTGCCGGTCCTGTCATGAAAACGAGTATCAGGAATTCCTGCGGAGCCGGCACGCTGCCCCAAGCTGGGCCGCGGTCTACGGTGAAAAGGGGCTCACGTCTGAGCAAGTTTCGTTCAGCGAGCAGTTTCAGCCCGGCGGCACAAAGCGTCAGCCGAATCCGTTAGCCATGCCAGAGGGTCATGTTGCGGTGAGCGGCGGCTGCGAGCAATGCCACTCCATCGGCAAGCCGAATGACGATGGCACCATTGGCACCTGCACTGAGTGCCATTCGCGTCACACAAGTTCAATAGAGCTTGCGCGGCTCCCCACGACTTGCGGCCAGTGCCACATGGGCCCCGACCACTCGCAGATCGAGATCTATAACGAGTCGAAACACGGCATCATGTTTGCCGCGCAGCGCGATCTGCTGAACCTGAAGGCCGATCCTCGCACGCTGACAACGCGCGATATGTTCGTGCCCACCTGCGCCACGTGCCACATGAGCGGCATCAACGGGCTCAAGGTGACGCACAATCCGTCGGACCGTCTGAGCTGGTATCTGGCAGACCAGGTGAGCACGCACCGGCCAAACTACCTGCAGGCCCAGATCAACATGAAGCAGGTATGCACGCAGTGCCACACGCAAGCTCTCGTTGATCGTATTTACGTGCAGGCCGAACAGGTCATTGGCAATACCAATACCAGAGTGCTCGCCGCCAAAGACATCATGGACGGTCTCCATAAGGACGGTTCGCTTACCGGTCCGCCTTTCAGTCATCCGATCGACTTCACATATTTCAATCTGTGGCACTACGACGGCCGCACCAGCAAGCATGGCGCTTTTATGGGCGGAGCCGATTTCGTGCAGTGGCACGGAAATTACGAGCTGCTGGCCAAGACAGTTGAACTACGGCATGAAGCCGATGAATTGCGGAGAGAACATGGCCGCAAATGAATGGCTGAAGCGTGCTCAAGAAATCATCGGTCACCCGAAGCTGCGCTGGGCGCACAATCCAGCGTTGTGGGTTGAGCTGTTCGTGACAGTGAATCTAGCAATCCTGGCCGTCGATATAGTGATCGCGCACTCGGTCAATCATTTCGGCAAGCCGGCAGAGTATATCCCACTTTACGTGTCGATCGCAGCGCCGATTGTGCTTGTGGTTTTGATCGCGCTGCGTTGGCTTGGCGGTTTTCACTCCCCTTGGCGCGATATGGGCTATCTGGTCGGCTGGCTTTCGATCCTGGTCGGACTCGGCGGAGTGCTGTACCACCTCGAAAGCCGCTTCTTTTTGGACACGACCCTCAAGAGCCTCACGTATGCGGCTCCGTTTGCTGCGCCGCTGGCGTACACCGGTCTTGGCTTTCTCCTTCTGGTCAACCGTATGGTTGCCCCGAGAAGTGCCGAATGGGCTCGGTGGGTAATCTTGATGGCGCTTGGCGGATTCTTTGGAAACTTCATCCTCTCACTCACCGATCACGCCGCCAACGGATTTTTCGCTCGCACCGAGTGGATACCGGTGATCTCGTCCGCATTTGCGACAGGATTTCTCATCGTTCCTCTCATCATGCAGGTTACGCGGCGTTTTCTCGACCTTTGCTTTCTGGTGATGATCGGACAGGCGGTGGTCGGGATTCTCGGCTTCTGGTTTCACTTGCAGGCCAACCTGATTGAACCGGGCCACACTCTCTGGGAGAAGCTCGTCAACGGCGCCCCGCCTCTGGCTCCTCTCTTGTTCCCGAACCTTGTTGGTTTGGCTTTCATCGGGCTCTGGGCGCTGATTCCTCATGTCGAGAAATCAACGCGCGACACATCCTGGTTGGGGTCAGCGTATCAGTGGGCGCATCCGCAAGCGGTGGACGACTCCACGGCTCTGTGAGTTGTGATTTGTCCCGCGCGGCTTTGCGCGAAGGCCGTGCGGCCGAATGCAAACGTGAGTAAGATATTTGCCGCAAAGACAAGCACGCCGGAGAGTTCGAGCATTCCGGAGAGCGGCAGCACCTTCCACGCATAGAAAAAGATGCCTTCGTAGGCCAGAGGTTCAGATGAAACTCGAAGCGTGCAGCCCACTTGCAGCAGCAACAAGCTCAAAAGCATCAGGCGCGTGCTGAAGATGCGAACGATCCCACCGAAGTGCGGAAGGATACGTGGACCAATCGCAAAGACCATGGTCGCCGCAAAGCCGACCGTGAGCGCATGCCGAGACGCACCCCAAATGCCGCCATGCACATCGCTGAATGCTGCCCACACACTTAGCGCTCCCGCAATCGCAAGCCACAGATATGGAATGCGCGCAAAGATGGGAAAGCTTGGGTGAACTCCCTGCGTTTTCGCTCTTGCATTCGGCCGCTTCACGAGCCGCAATGCTGTTCCGCTAAGAATGGCACCGGCTGTCATGAACAAGACTGCAATTCTTATCTGCCCACAAACGCCGATCACCACCCCGAGCACATTAAGAAGCAATGCTGCGCCCAACAGGCGACTGTTTGGTCTCACGAGTCCAAGGAAGGCCGGCAGCCACCGCGCTGAGAATCCCCAAACCACGGGCACGATGAATCCCCAGCCGAGGATCACGAGATACCTCTGATCGAGTGCGTGGGGGAACGAAGGCGACACACCGGCAAGAGCCAATCGCACGCACTCGACGAAGTTGAAGCTTACGGCAGCGGCCAGCCCGGCCGTTCCCGTCAGAACAGAGACCATCCACAATTCCATGCGTGGCCTCCAGCTGTTGTCGGCCGGTTCATTGGGAAGTTTGTGATGCGATGCAGCAGTGAGGAATAGCAGAACGGCGATGAGCTCAAACCCCGCAGAGAGAGGCAGGAGAATCCGCCAGTGCCAGCCGTAGATGTTTGCGGCCCAGCGCAGCGCCACTCCCGTAACCCACAAGCCAAAGCACGAAAGCGGAATGCGCGTCACTGACCTGCCACGAGCCGGCTGCGAGTAGAAGCCAATCCCCAGGATGAAACTGCCAATCCATCCGAAAACCTGCGCGTGGCCATGGCCTTCCATCCATGCAGGGGGCAGGCCCGCGGCCCCATGGTGGGCACTGATGGCCATCAGGTTCGAAAAGCCGAGTAAGGTTCCGGGCAATGCCATAAAAAACATGCCTGCCGCAATCCAAGCGCGCAAAATCAGGCTTTTCGTTCGTTCAAGACCGGCAAGGGCAGGCGTACTGTCGAGGATTGGCGGAAGCATCTTTGCGCTGGGGTTTGCAATCGCGGTCATCACTACCTCCGTTCTGAAAGTTCGGCTTCGAGCACGATAGCTCGTGGGAAAAGCAGGTCGTTTTCAAGATGCACGTGATGCCGCAGGTCACTTGCAAAGGCTGCCAGACTTGCATGAAAGGCTGCGTTTCTCGGGCAGGCCCATGCTGGCGGCTCAAATCCGTTGGTGAGCTGGCGCAATTGCGCGACGATGCCTTCGGCGGCGTCATGCTCATGGATCATCATGGCGACCGGCTGCGTCACGGACCGAAAGTAGGCAGAAGGCGCAGCCGAACGATCTTCTGCCGCCTCCTCCAGGCGGACGATGTAGGGAAAGAGCACTTGCTCTTCTTTTGCAAGATGGGCGAACATGTCGGTGCAAAGCTGCTCGATCAGCATTGCCGCCGTCCTGTACTGCGGAGCCTTCTCGCCATGCTTGCCCGCAATCTTCCGCGACAACGCGACAAAGCGCGGCAGTTCCTGGCGAACGGTCTGATGATGTGTGCGGACTATGTGCTGGATCAGACGGGTGAGCGAGTAAGTCTCGACATCCGGCGATATCGCGCCATTCGCACGTGATTCGGCATCCGCAAGCTTCTCGAGAACCTGCTCTATAGACAGCTGCAGGTCGGCGCAGGCGCGTTCGAGCTGGTCATCGGCCTGTGAGCAGAGGTCGATTTCAAAGCGTTCGAGGACCGCCGCGGCAGACGGCTCGGCGGTGATGATCTCACGGATGGACTGGGTTGCAGTGGCCATGTTCACTCTCCACCTGTAACGGTAAAGAGCGCCGGTTCACGCCACAGCGACTTTGGTCACTCCCGGATGTTTTTGTCAGGATTCGAGCAGGGCGCTCAGCCCCTTCAAGTCCCGGATGACAATCTGCCGGGCGTCTACGTCAATAAGCCCCTCGGCCTGAAGGCGCATCAGATTCCTTGAAATCAACTCTCGCACCGTGCCCAGCTGATTGGCCAGTTCCTGGTGTGTTGCGGGCAATTGAATCTCAATACCGCGATCCGTCGGTTTGCCCTCGCCCTGCGCCAGTTTCACCAGCATGGCGATGAGCCTCTGGCGGATGGTGGTAAACGAGAGCTCCTCAATGATGCCTACCAGCCGCCTCAGGCGCGCCCCTACTACGGAAAGCACCTTGAGGGGAACCTCGGGATGCTCCAGGCAGTAAGCGTGAAAATCGCGTCGTGAGATGAACGCTATCTCTGTTTCTTCAGTGGCCACGGCTGAAGCTGGATACGGGCCGCCGTCGAACACGGGCAATTCGGCGACCGATTCTCCGGGGACATTCACGGCCAGTACCTGTTCCCGCCCGTTGACCGATGTCTTGAAGATGCGAACCTTGCCCCTTGAAATGATGTGTAGGCCGCTGCAGGGCTCTCCTTCAGAGAACAGGAGTTCGCCGGCGCTGAAGAGCTTGCGCACGGTACGGGCAGCGAGTGTCTGCAATTCCTCGCGCGAAAGGTTCGAGAGCAGCGCGGTCTTCTCGAGGACGGGGGCCAAATCAGTGCGTGGCGGGGTCACGGGAAAATTCTACAGGAGCGACTTTGGTCACTGCCGGCCAGGGAGCATCGGGTTTCAATCGATGTATGAGTCCACTTTTGAGCGCGAATGATTTCGACGAACGACCGTTTCTTGCCATCTGGGAAGTGACGCAAGCCTGCGATCTGGCCTGTGTTCATTGCCGCGCATCCGCCCAGCCTGACCGGCATCCGATGGAGCTCACCACCGAAGAGGGCAAGGGCTTGATTGATCAGATTGCGGCCTTGCGGGTTCCCGTATTTGTTCTCACAGGCGGAGACCCGATCAAGCGCCCCGACCTCTTCGACCTTATTGCCCACGCCCGAAAGGTGGGCATTCGTGTCTCATTGACACCCAGTGCAACTCCGCTGCTTACGCGGGAGATCGTATTCCGCCTGAAGGAAGCAGGCTTGGCGCGGCTGGCCGTGAGTATGGACGGCGCGAGTTCACTAACCCACGATACATTCCGCGGCATGAGCGGATCATTCGCGCGCACCCTTGATGCCGTTCGCTGGGCGAACGAGGCTGGTCTCCCTGCTCAGATCAACACTACTTTCAGTCGCAGGAATATCGGAGAAATTGATGCGATCGTAGCTTTGATGGAGACTCTGCGCATTACGCTTTGGAGCGTGTTTTTTCTTGTTCCGACAGGTCGGGGGAAGTTGAACGATCTGCTCAACGCCGACGAGTTCGAAGAGGTGTTTGCGAAGATCTATCAACTGTCAAAGACCGCCGGCTTCGATATCAAGACCACCGAAGCGCAACACTATCGCCGATACTTTCTGCAGCAGCGCGCAGCCGAACGCCGAATGGGTACAGCTATCGAAACGCCGGAAAAGCTACCCGACACCATTGGGCGCGCGCCCCGCGGGCTGAACGATGGCAAAGGCTTTGTCTTCATATCGCACATCGGCGAGGTCTTCCCCAGCGGTTTTCTGCCTGCTCCCGCTGGGAACATCCGTAACCAGCTGCTTGCGGAGGTCTATCGTGAATCCCCGCTTTTTCAGTCGTTGCGCAATCCTGCGATGCTCGAAGGCAAATGCGGAGCATGCGAATTCAAGCACATCTGTGGCGGATCCCGCGCTCGCGCTTACGCGCTCACCGGGAATCCTTTTGGGGAAGAGCCTTGCTGTTCCTATACTCCTAAGGGATATGTTCCGCCACCTCCTGCGCTGAAGAAAGCATCTACTCTTTATGTGCTCCAAGGAGCCTGACACATGGGCATACAGATAGGCGTGAAAACCCGACAGTGGATTCGACGATCCGATTAGGAGGCGATGGGCGTCGCGTACCATCAGCATGAGAGTGGAGGCGATCAAGACCTATCGAGTGAAGGTCATGATCCAATTTGGTTCCCAGGTCTTTCCGGCATCGTCAGAAAACGCCTGTTCAAAGCGGCTCGAGTCCGGAGTGATGTCGAAAAAACCATTGCGGGCCATGATGATTCTTCCTTGGAATTCTTCCTGGTCGTAGAACCGCCCTTGTCCATGGACAAACCTGCCAACCATAGGAGTTGTCATGACGGGGTTTGAGCCGCTTGCCCAGTTCAGGCTCCATTGATGTGATTGTGGGTTGAAGAGCCGCAACCCAACGCCGGCGATGTGTCCTGCTGGTCCCGTAGCTTCGAGTTCAAAAAGGCTCGCCCGCCCTCCCCAGACTTTGCTAACCACTGAAGTGCCGTCGTATTCGGTCCAAGCGCGTGAACCGGTTAGAGGATTTTGAAGGCGCCGTATATGGGTCTTCCACACGCCGAAATTGAAGTCGAAGTCGTGTGCACCATCGGATGCGCTCGTAGCAGGATCTAAATGCATCTCGTCGCCCGTCGGTGTTTCTTCATCGCGGGTCAGTGTCGCGACGAAATTTCGCTCCCATGTCCTGCCGCCGTCGTTGGAAAACGCCGGATTGCCACGGAGGGCATGTCGGAATTAATGAGAAGGGTTCCGGCGGCGAGAACACGATGAAAAACAAACAGGCACCTTCTGGTGTAGTCGATTTTGTAGCAGTCAAAGCACAAACGATCCACAAAGATCAACAGGGCCGGAATCCGAACGAAAACTGAGCCGAGGGCAACGGAACTGTGGAGTCAATCGCCGAGACTGATTCGGTACAGATTGCGGCGCGTATTCAGCCGCGTGTAGGCGTAGACCGAGGGGTTCACGGCCGACTCCACTTCCCAGGGGATTAGGGTGATGGCCTTCTGCTTCGTAATGGCCTCAATGTCTGTGGCTGAAGGCGGAATCCTTGGAAGACCGGAGTCACGCATCACCGGCAACGCGTAAGAGCCCGCCTTCACCTGAGGGAATCGGAAGTAGACGAATCCCCCACTCGTGTCCCAACTCGCCAGGCAGTATCCAGTACACAGTGTTACCGCTGCGGTTCCATCCAGTGCAAACGCCTTGGCTGTGCCCAGCGTAATATGCTTTTCGTCGCCGGAGCCTGGCGTCTCGGCAATAGCCCACCGACCGTCGGGTGAGATGGAGTAAAGATCAAGAACCCGCTCCGGAGAGATCTTCCGGCGGTCGCTGCCATCGGCTTTCATGCGATAAATGAAGTTCGCGCCACCCTCGGTTGCGCGGAAGACCAGGTCTCCGTCGGGCAGCAACAATGGGGTGTCTTCGCCGACCGCAGAGGAGATGCGCACGGGGGATGAGCGACGGCTGGTCGGGGCAATCCATATGTTCGAGCGGCCGCCCTGGCCGTTCATAGTAAAGGCAACCTCTTTGCCGTCTCGCGATACCGAGTAGTCCTCCATCGGGTAACCCGGCAGGACCCTCTCCACCTTTTCGCTGCCCAGGTCCTTCATCCAAAGCTCCTCGCCGTGCGTCTGGCCGTTGGACATCAGGAAGTAGAGATCGCGACCGTCGGAAGAGAACGACGGCGAGGAAGCACTTCCTTCGGAGGAGATCTGATGCTCTCCGTCCTTGTCGTGCATCCACACGGTGCGGTCCTGTGTGCCAACTGAGGTGATCAGCGACTTGCCGTCCGGGGCCATCGCAATTCCTTCTTGTGTCGTCGGGCCAAAGGTCACTTGCTCGGGCTCTCCGTTCGGAAAGCGCTGTCGCCAGATGTGAGACCCGGCCCCGGACAACCAGTCGACGCGCCCTACCCCTCCAGGCTCCTCGCTGGCAGCGAGGTAGATCCACTTGCCGTCCGGCGACCACGCACCCGCGATGCATGTGCGCTGCGGAGGGCCAACCAGCTTGACCTCGTTGGTGGGTGGCAAACCTGTCTCCGGAAACGGAACAACGCGGCAGGGCAGAATCTTGCCTTGACTATCCATCTCCACAATAAGTACCCATCGGCCATCCGGGGAAAGATAGGAATGATGCGCCATGCTGCGCTTCCCGGCGGGCAGGTAGACATCGCGGCTGTTTCCTCGGTCCTCATCCGTGCTCACCACCACCAGATGCAGGCCTTCTCTAAACTCGGAGAAGAGCAGCCGCTTCCCCTGCTCAATCCAAGTCAACGAGGACGAGTTGGGTAACAAGAGATGAGGTTCGCCGCCAAGAACAGGAACCTCCCAGGTGTCCCAGGGCTCCGTGACGCCATACGCGATGCTGGAGTTGTCTGGCGAGAACGTCGGGGCTAGTTTTGTCCTCGAGTCGTGGGTAAGCTGGACCGGCTCGCCTCCCGAAAGCAGCTTGACATAGATCTGTCCCGACCCTATAAACGAATCGCTTCCCCGGATGAACGCGAGCATACGCCCATCCGGCGACAACGCTGGATAGACAGCTGAATCGGTGAAAAAGGTTAGCTGCTCCCACTCTCTGCCGGCAGCGGAGTTAGCGGCAGACGATCGATGTAGGAAAAGCACTCCCGCCAGGGCAGCCAAGAGAACAACGGCAGCCGCAACGTAAAAATAGAAAGCTCTGCGCGTCCGCGCTGTACTCGGCAGGACGGGTATAGAGCGCGCGATCAACGCCGGGTCCGTGCCCGCTTCGTTCTCTTCAATCACGATCTGCGCGCGTGTCCGTGCGTGGGCGACCAGGACTTCGCCTGGCTGCGTCACCGTGCGAACCGGCGCTGCGAATCGATAGCCCTTGCCCGGCAGCGTCACGATATATTGGCGGTTCTCCGCGTTATCTCCCAGCGCTTTGCGCAGCATGAAGATGTTCTGGCTCAGGTTCGACTCCTCGACAAACGAGTCTGGCCAGACTTCCTTCATGAGCTCTTCCTTTGTCACTACGTTGCGGCTGCGGCGAACCAGCGCAAGCAGCGTCTCGAACGCCTTCGGAGTAATGGGAATCGGCTGGTTTTCACGCAGCAGGACCTGCTTGTCCGGATCCATGCGAAACGGCCCGAATTCGTAAACGATCCCGGGGTCCGCAGTCATGGGTTGATAACCACACGGGTGTCAAGCCGCCCAGTTAGGGAAGATTGAGCGCAACCGAATTTACGGACCGTCACTGAACACCGGCACCGGAACCCCGAGCATTCCGTCATAAGTCCCTTCATTTGTTGTCTCGAAGCGCCCGTTGAAGTTCTTTGAGAAATATTGAGGCGCGTTTTGAAGACTTCCGCCTGCGCTTCGCTCAGTATGCAACCAATCGAAGCGGCTCCGGGAGCGAGGAGGGGATGAGAGCTTGGTGCTGAAAACGACAAGAATCACCATTGAAATCGAAAACCTGCTGGTCGTGCGCAGAGGCAAAACCTCAGTTACTTGGTGCCCTGGCTGTTGCGCTGATGTGGAAGTGATGATGCTCGAGGGCGACAGCCTGGGAGAAGACATCCCTACCAGCTACTTAGCAGACTGGCTCGCAACTGGCAAGTTGCATTCCTGGCGGATCGGCGGAGGGCCAGCTCAAATCTGTCTCCCGTCGCTGCTGCAGTGCTTCGAAACCGACGCCGTTCACAGGCTCGGTAACCCAAAAACCGACGCGAAAACAGGAGACAAATAATGAAATCCACACGATTTACAGCTGAGTGGTCGCGCTGCGCGCGGCTAGGTCTGGCCCTGATTGCGTTTATCGGGCCGGTTTACGCATTCGCACAATTTCCAACACATTATGTCGTTGTCGATCTCGGGCCTGTGGGCCCGTCGTGGTCACAGGGCCAGCCATTCACTGTCAGCGGCAACGGGTTGGTCAGCGGCGAAGCTGTCGTAGCCAACCCCGATGACTCCGACGCATGGGTCTCGCGCGCCGTCCTGTGGGAAGGAACAAACGTGAAAGACATCGGCAGCCCTGGACTGGGCGGGCCAAACAGCGTTGCCTACGGCGTGAACATCCTGGGGCAGGCAGTAGGACAAGCCGACACGCAAACCCGGGATCCGAATGGTGAAGACTTCTGTGGATCCACGGCGCTGGGTCTGACTCACAGCGGCAATACTTGCGCGCCTTTTCTGTGGCAAAACGGCACGATGGTCGCGCTCCCGAGACTCCGGAACAGCGCGGACATGGAGGGCAGTAACGGTGTAGCGCTCGAGATTAACAACCTCGGCATGGTGGCCGGAACGGCGGAAAACGGCGAAGCCGACTCGACCTGCCCGGGCGCTTCTATTTCGCCGCAGACCATCGAGTTCAAACCAGTCATCTGGACGAAACCCTTCCCCTGGTCGCAGGTGAGCCTCCAGGAACTCGCAACCCTTAACGGCGATCCGGACGGGATCGCTTACGCAATTAATGATCTCGGTCAGGCTGTGGGCGCCAGTGGAGACTGCGGACCGTTCAATGCGATTGAGCAGAACAATCTCATACCGCTTCATGCCATTTTCTGGCGGAACGGCAACGCGATCAACCTGGGCAACCTTGGTGGAGATGGGAGGTTTGCCGGGATCTACGCTTCCGGCCTGAACGATTACGGACAGGTTGTGGGAACTTCGGACACCACGGGCGACGCAAGCTTTCATGGCTTTCTTTGGCAGCAGGGCCACATCACCGATCTCGGAACATTGGCCGGTGACTCGTACAGCTCAGCTATCGCCATCAGCAATGACGGCCAGGTCCTGGGAGTCTCAGTCAGCTCGAGCTTCAGCCCACGGGCCGCGCTTTGGCGCGATGGGACCGCAATCGACCTCAATACCCTAGTCCCTCAAGACTCTGCTTTGTACCTGGAGTCCGCATGCTCCATCAACGGCAACGGCGAGATTATCGGCTTTGCGGCCTTGAAGAACAACCCCAGTGAATCCCACGCCTACCTGGCGATACCGGTCGCGAATTCCGGCGATGGGAACTGAGCCACTTCAGTCTCGAAAGCTACTGCGGAGGCAGGGCCAGCACGGAATAATCGTTCGCCAATTCAGGCTAGCGCCGCCGTCCTGGTCCTCCGTCGCGGCGGTTCCATCGGAAGCAACTGAACACCTTGCCCTCCAATGATCTCGGAGCAGTGCTGATGGTCGTCGGCCTTGACATAGATAGACGGTAACGACAGCGGGCCGTTTGTAGCTGCCGTCGGGATAGCCCGAACAGCTAGGGCGGGCCGGGCCGTTCTACGGACAGGTGACCGCATTGCGGGCTCAAAGTCACGGGTCGACGAGTCGTTCGGCGATTTGGCACAAACCAACGGGAACGGCGACTGCAAGTGCTAGTTGTCGTTTATGACGGGCAACCGCTGGCTTGGATGCGTCGCCGCCTAGGCCTGAGGCAGAGGAGGAGCAGGCGTCAGCCCGTGGCGACGCATAATCTCTACCATCTTCGCGCGGTCCGGCGGACCACCGGCCGCCGCTCTGACCACCTCCGCCGCTTCGCGGAAGTACTGCGGGTTGATGGCCGCGGGCGTCACGGCGCAGAGCACCTTCACGTCTCCCGTACCGTTGTTATCGAACCGGTGAACGGCGCCCCGCGGAATGCAGAGCGCCTGCCACGGCCCCACATTGATCAGCTTGCCGTCAACGGTCCAGGTCAAACACCTTCGATGCCGTAGATGGTCTCCTCGTAGTGGTCATCGTCGGCCTCCGATGCAATAGATCCTCAAACTACCGATTGGGCAATCCTAACAGGGGAACGCGATCAAGCCGACTTTCCTGCCGCTGCGCGCCTCGCGAGACGCATCAAGCTGAGAGCCAGAGTCACCGCGCAGGCTAGCATGGACATGTGGAATGCGCATTCGATATAGAGCATGCGATTCATGTCGAGAGCGATATGCATGTGCAGGTTATCGTGCATCCACCAATTTCCCACGAACCAAACTAAAGTGACAAACAGCAGTTTGTTAAGCCACGGCGCACCAAGACGAAGGTCGCGGACCGCTGGCCATCCGAATATGGCAAAAGCCACAGCAAAACCGAACGCGAGTGCCTCAATCGCCGAAATCCCAATGTAGGCAGGCAATAAATTCGGCGGCGGCATTGGAATCGCGGCGCTCATTGGCCAGATCATTGGTCCAATGAAGAAGGCTGCAGCACCGATCACGAGAGAGAATAGGAATACCAGCCATACTTTGTTCACGATGTTTTCCTCCTGAGAACCAATTGGCAGTGGGCCTGGAATGTCATTCGTATACCCCGAGGCCGGTTAGTACGAACAGATGTCGGGTTTGTCGTCGTTTACAACAGGTTCATGAGCCAGGAGGACCGTCCTCCTAAGCACATTACTCATTGAGCCCCCGAGTTTAGTGAGATCGTCTTGCCACCGGGACGGCTGTGATACACGGCTACGTTCAGTGCGACGATCAGATCGTTGATGCTGAGTTCAGGAAGCGGTGGCATGTCCTGCATGATCGCTCTTCTAGTGGGCTGGCTGGTCTTTGCCGCCCGAGCGCGAATTGTGCGGCGTGATCTTGTGCCCCTGCCGACCACCAGCTGAGCTACCTGCATGACATGCCTCCTCTTACGTTGTTTCTTGATCGTTCACCAAGTCGAGTGACAGCTTGGCCTGACTCTTGGACGCTATGCCGGGGGAAGAAACCTCAGTCCGTTATTGGCTGCGGCCGTGAGCAGTCTGGCCATGAACGCATCATTCATGGGCGGCATCGCGTCCGGCCAATCCTCTGCGGGATAGAATGCATCGGCAAAGAAGTTCTCCAGGCCGGCGGGCGCACACACAACCAACACTTTTGCGTCCACGTCCCCGTTGTTCTGAAAGCAATGCGCAATCCCGCGAGGCAGATGAGCCACATCCCCGGCCGACGCATTCAGAGTCTTGCCGTCGACATGGACAGTCAGGGTTCCCTGCTGCACATAGAAAGTTTCGTCTTCGCGATCGTGAATGTGCGGGGGGTTCCCGCAGCCCGGCGGAACGATCGCTTCCAACAGGAAAAATGCGCCGGCCGTTTGCTCCCCTGTGAGGAGAAACGTGATCTGGTCGATGGGACTCTTGTAGGATCGGCCGGTTCCTGCAGGCAGGTATTTTGCGTGGCTTTGCGACGACACGGCCGCGGCTTCCGGTTGATCGTTGATGCTTGCCTGTTTCCGAGTTTGCTCCAGGCCTTCTTCAGTGTCTTGAATCAGTGTGGGTGTCATGTGAATCTCCTCTAACCGTTAATGGGAGAGGAGGGTCGCGGATTGTATCGAAGGCGCCGAAATTTTCTTCTAAGGGGGTGTAGACTGGGCACGCGAGGTGACCCGTGCCGGCCTCTATTGAGCCCGATACCGTAGCTCGGTTGATGGCAAGGTTTCGTGGCGGCGACCATGAGGCCGCAGGCCAGCTGGTTGAGCTTTTCTACCCAGAACTCCGGCGGATCGCAGTCGCGCGCATGAGGGCCGAACGCCTGGATCATACGCTCCAGCCCACCGCGGTGGTCCATCAGCTGTATCTCGAACTGGTCAAAGTGAAGGCCCTTCGCCCGGCAGATTCTGAGGGAGCCGATGAGAAAGCCGCGTTCCTAGGGCTGGCAGCATACCTGATGAAGCAACTGTTGATTCATCATGCGCGTCCGCTCTCGAAGCGGGCGGAAAAAGTCGAGCTCCAAGACCTGCCCGGCCCGCCTTTGTCTACGGAAAACTCGCTGATCGAAATCGACGATGCTCTGAACCGGCTCGCCGCCATTAATCCCGCGCTTCGTCGCGTGGTGGAACTTAGGGTGTTCGAAGGCCTGACGCGCGAAGAGATCGCGCGAACAATGGGCTGCGGCACTGCTACCGTTGCCCGCCACTGGAGTTTCGCCCGAAGCTGGTTAGAGGAAGCCTTCACGGGGACGACTCGACTGTGACGGACGAACGCTGGAGACTGGCGTACGCCATTTTCGAGAAAGCCGCCGCTCTTGACGAATCGGAGCGGCGGGATTACGTAATCTCTGCCGCCCCGGATGCAGGAATTGCCGGCAAAGTGCTGGCGATGCTGGACGAGATGGCTGCTTCCGCCGATTCGGATTCAGTTCCCGAACCCGAGCATTCTAAGGACCCCGCCGCCGCTCCGCCACCCAATGCTCTGCTGGTTGGTGCTGCGCTAGGCCGTTTTGTCATCACCGGTGTCGTCGGCCAGGGGGGGATGGGCAGAGTCTATTCGGCCCATGACCCCGAGCTGAATCGCGAAATAGCCGTGAAAGTGATCGCAAGAGAGGCTGAAGCGACCGACTCCGAACGATTTATTCGCGAGGCACAGGCCGCCTCGGCCCTGAACCACCCGAACATCGTGACTGTGTTCGAGGTGATTCACTCGGGTCCCACGGTGGCCATCGCCATGGAACTGGTAACGGGAACCTCACTGCGGCATTTTTGCCAGACGGCACAATCAGTCGAGAAGGTGGCTCTCTGGGGAGGTCAGATCGCGCGCGCGTTGGCCGCAGCGCACGCCTGCGGTATTGTCCATCGGGACATCAAACCGGAGAATCTGATGCTTCGCTCCGACGGGTACATCAAAGTTCTCGACTTCGGACTGGCCCGGCACGCTGGCACCGACCGGGCAGACGGCGAATTGGCAATGGGTACGCTAGGGTATATGTCGCCGGAGGAGATTCTGCAGCGCCCCATAACCGCGGCGAGCGACATCTTCTCCCTGGGCATTGTCCTGTACGAGCTGGCTTCGGGTACGAATCCGTTCCGCAGCGACTCGGCTGGCGCTACGACACGGCTCATCCAGGGACTGGAGCCACCCCCGCTGCCCGGCCACGGTAAAGGTGTTCCTCGGAAACTCGACCAATTGCTGCGTGTCATGCTCAGCAAATCGCCGGCTGCTCGCCCTTCAGCCTCCGAAGTTGCATCGCGACTCGAAGCCATCGTTCAGCCGCGCATATTCCGGCGCCGAACTGTTTGGGTTGGCCTTGTCCTCACCACGTGTTCGCTCGGCGCCTTGGCCGTCTGGCGCCTGGTTCCTTTGCATCGGGCGGATGACAAGCCCGTCCTGTTGCAAAGCCTGCCTCTCGATAGTGAGCCGGCCTCGGAGACAGCACCCGCTTTCTCGCCGGATGGCGGCAGTATTGTCTATGCCTCTGACTTGGGATCGGCTGGGATTCATCATATTATGACTCGATCTGTTGACGGACTGGCTTCTGGCGGGTCGGGATCGGACCAGCAATTCACGCTTACGTCGGGGCCCCAGGACGACACCAATCCGGTCTGGTCGCCTGACGGGTCCCGTATCGCATTCTTGCGGAGGACAAGCCCCGAAACCCTCGACGCAATCGTCATTCCCGCAGGTGGCGGTGCCGAACATGTGATCGCAAGCCTTCCTGGTTTCCGGCCAAGCGCGCGCAAATTCCTAACCTGGGCACCCGATGGCAAAGCACTCGTGGTCTCAAATCGGTTGAAAGACACCTTTGCGCTCCACTTGTACCGGTTGCCGGTCTCCGGAGACCCTGAACACTTGATCACAGAGGGACCAGAAGGGGCACAGGATGTCTCTCCTGCTTTTTCCCCGGACGGCCGATGGCTCGCTTATCTTCGTTGGGAGAATGGCGCCACATACGAGCTCTGGGCTGTTCCGCAGCCAACTGGAAAACCTAAATTGCTCGTCACGAGCCCAGTTCCGATTACCTCGTTTGCGTGGAAACGCGACAGTGAAACCATCGTGTATGGCGGTGGCGCAATCAGCACCGGCGAGCTATGGCAGGTCACTATTGACGGTCGCCGCGCGCTTGCGCCTTTCGTTTTAGAAGGTGCGTCCGACGAGATAACGATTGCTCCCAACGGCGCCCGGCTGGCTTACGTTCTACAAAATCTTGATGCCAACATCTGGCGGATACCGCTGGGTCGGATTCAACAGAAGGACTCGCCTCCACCCGAAAAACTGTTCGCCTCCGTTCGCGATGAATTAGATCCGGCGTATTCACCGGACGGGAAGTCAATTGCCTTCGTCTCCAACCGTTCGGGCCAGTGGAACCTTTGGACTGGAAACGCAGA
>JASHYS010000219.1 GCA_030042915.1 Acidobacteriaceae bacterium | reverse complement strand
CAGGCGCCAGTGCCACGCAACGTAATCCCCGTAGAAATATTGATGGGCATATCGGCGAGCTTTATGGAAAATGCGCCCGCCGCGAGCTGAACCACGTCGCCTGCAGGACAATTGTTGATCGCGTTCTGGATGTTGTTGAAGTCGTCCTGACCTCCGCCGAGCGGATTGACCGTGGCGCAAATCGTTGTGCGGTCTGGAATGCCGCCAACCAAAGCCAGGCCTGCGTTCTTCCAGTTCGCATACGTGTCGTTGTAGGACGGCAGCACTCCACTGGTTGGGTCGCCGCCGCTCGATGCATCGACCGTGAAGCTCTGCGTCACCGGCGTGGCCGATGCGTATGTGGCATCGCCCCCTTGCGTCGCCTGAATCGTGCAGGTGCCTGACGTTGCGAAGGTCGCCGTGGTCCCAGTGACCGTGCAGCCGATTGTGGTCTGCGAGGCAAACGTCACCGTCAGCCCGGAACTTGCCGTCGCGACCAGCGTCAGCGGCGCGCCGACGGTCTGTGTGCCGGGATTGGTGAATGTGATGGTTTGCGATTTTCCGTTGACCACGACATCCTGGACTGCATCCGCTTGCTGATATTGGCTGTTGCCGGCCTGCGCGGCTTCGAGCGTGCATGTGCCTGAAGCGATCATGGTGGCCGTGCTCCCGCTTACAGCGCAGATTAAAGGTGTATTGGACTCAAACGAGACCGCCAGACCGGAGCTAGCCGTCGCCGAAAGCGTCACTGCAGCGCCGACGGTCTGGGCGCCAACCGCCGCAAAGCTGATGGTCTGGGCGATAGCGCCGCCGCTCTGGCCGGATTGGTTGCCGCCGATCGAACCGGTACATCCGGCCGCAAGCGTCAAAACTGAACAGGAAAGCACAAGCGCGCCGCGGCGCCCCGTCACCTTGAGCCAATTCATGCATTCTCCTCGTGACGAATCGACGTAAGACAACGCTAGATCCGGGAAGAATCGGTGATTGGCTCACCTTGTGTCAGGAAATACAGGAACCCGCGAGGTGCTCTCTAGAAGCGCGGGTTCGCCAAGTCAAATCCCAATGAGAACAAGTGCTTTAAAGAAGCTTAGTCCTCTCGCTGCCGCGCTTTCAACGAAGCGGGCCGCGAGCAACATTGCTCCCACGTGACTAAAGTGACCCATTCGTAGGGAAGGGGCCCAAAACTGAGGCTGGGTGAGCGACTTGGCGTCCAGGAGGTAGGGCCGGCATGTGCAAACCGGTTTATGTTCGGCTCGAGTGAGTGCGTTGTCCCAAGTCAAAGGTATACCTCTACCAGAAGTAGGTGGCCTCGATCTTGGGTGAGCCGGGTTCACCATCAATAATCTGGGTGCTAAGGACGACTTCGAGGTTCTTCTTGTCGCCGGCCTGATGGGCGAGGCGCATGAGCTGGGTGAGATCGGCATTGTCGGTGAGGAATTCGCCGGCCACGCGGGTTCCGCCGCGTCCGATTCCGGCGGCGACGACGGCAACCTTCCCTGTGTCGCTGTCGGTAAATCGGGCCACGATGGCGTAATCGCGATAAATATTGGTGGCCATCTGCACGCCGCGGTCGACGCTCCAGTTGGAGCGGCTGGGCGAGGTGCTATCGGCAATCCAAAGGTGCATAATGCCGGCATCGTTGGCGAAGTGATAGCGGAGGGAGTTGGTGAGGCGCAGCGTCCAGGCGTTGTCGTAGGCGCCGACAAAGACCGTAGGCCCGCGACGGAGATCATCGAGGGTGGTGGCGCCTTCGCCCTTGAGCGAGTATTGTTTTCCGCTGGACTGAAGGATGCCGGCGACCTTGACGGTGGCACTGAGATCATCGATGACCACGGCAGTGAGGGTATCGCTGAGCAGCACCTGGCGCGACGGCTGCGCAGCATCGCGCAATGCGATGACCGAGTATTCGTTCTGGTCAGCAATGCATAGCAGGACCGGATCGTTGGTGGCGATCAGGGGCTGCCAAAACTCATCGAATCCGGAACGATGGGTTCGCTGCCAGAGCCATACCGTGCCCGCCGCCACCAGACCGGCGGCGACCAGGACGAGGACCGACGCCATAGGCCACCCGATATGGGCGGACGCCTCGGGCGGTGCGGTGTGCTCCGCCGGCGGCGCAGCAAGGGCATCGACCTCCGGCAAGCCGAAATCGCTGCCAGTCCTGGGGCGATAAAACTGCGGGACATAGGATCCCGACGGCAGGGTGATGCGCAATTCCTCTTCGTGCGCGGGATCCTGGTAATACTGGGCCATGCGCTTGCGGATTTCGGCGGCAGTGACGCGGACAATGGGGTCGGAGGCCGTATCGTAGTCGGCGTCGCGGCCGAAAATCTCAATGCCGATGGTGCGTTCCTTGATGTTCTCCGAGTCTCCGGCCAGAGTGTGCTCGACCACGAAGCGCAGGAAGTTGGGCAGCCGCTTGCTGTGGCTGAAGTAGGGGCTGGCCACCAAACGCTCCAACTGTTCCCCGATAGCGCTCTTAGCGGCCTTGCTCACGCTCTCGTGATTCTGGCCCGCCGAAGCCGTCAACATATTCATCTCCGGTCGCAGCGATTATAACCCTAAGGCAACTTGCCGTCGTTAAGCATGAATTCGGCGTGGTTTGCAACTGACTGAGATCAATCGACATAGAGGAACTTACCTGATAAGAATTTTCCCCTTATCCGTAAGGAACCGCTCTGCCGGTACCGTAAGGACCTTAACAGTCTCTCAATCGAAATGCCTAGAATGGTCTCCGCTATTCGATTACCCGCGGCGATGAACTCGAACCGTTTGCCTGGTCAAGCCGGTGGAATTTCGCCCGCGCAAGGGGAAGAAAGCAACAGGAGGCTTCACATTGAAGACGAATCGGAAGCGCATATCAAAGTCTCTCTGGTTTTGGAGTGGACTCGCGGTTCTGCTGGCCCTAATGGCGAGCGTCACTCCGTGGTGCAACGCCCAAATAGCCACAACGACAGCATCGCTCTCGGGAACAGTCACGGATCCGTCAGGTGCGGTTGTCGCAGGGGCCGTCGCGACATTGACAAGCTCCCAGAATGGTGTGACCCGGGAGTTCAAAACCGACGTCCTGGGCCGCTATGCGTTCAGCCAGTTGCCGCCGTCGGATTACATTTTGACGGTGAAGATGCAGGGCTTTGAGACCTATAAGCAGAATGGAATCGCTCTGGATGCCGCCCAGACCGCCACGCAGAATGTGGTTCTGACTGTGGGAACGGAAGCGCAAACGGTAACCGTGATGGCGGATGCGTCGTCACTGAACACCGACAACTCCAACGTGGCTGCGAGCCTGGATGCGAAGCAGATTGTGGAGCTACCGCTGAACGTGCGCAACGTTTATGGCCTGGCCACGCTCAACTCTTCAGTCCAAAACACGTCGGAAGGGCAGCTGCTGCTGGGTGGCGGCAGCAACACAACGGACACCGCGGATCAGGACATCTCGTTCATGAACTTCGCCGGCGGGTTCTTTGGAACTACGGCCTTCCTGGTGGACGGTTCATGGGATACCGACACGGAATGGGGCGGGGTGATCTTTGTCCCCGGCGTTGACGCGGTTCAGGAATTCAAGATCCAGAACAACTCGTTCACGGCCCAGTACGGATGGAGTACGGGCAACGTGGTGAACGTGGTCACCAAGTCGGGAACGCGCGACTTCCACGGTTCGGCGTACGAGTTTTATTCCAACAACAACTTCAACGCGCTTAATTACTTTCAATCCCCCGGCAGCTGCCAGGGTCTGCTGAACACGAACCTCTGCACATTCAGCCGCAACCAGGTTGGCGGAACTGCCGGAGGCCCGTTGTACATCCCCGGCGTGTATAAGCAGCGGGACAAGACGTTCATCTTCGGCCTCTACGAGCATTTCCATGCGAACACGCCATCGCCCTCCGAATACACGGTGCCAGACACCAACTTCCTGGCCGGGAACTTCTCAGAGCAGCTGGCGAGCACGGCTGCGGCCACCGACGCACTGGGACGACCCATCTATGACGGCCAGATCTATGATCCGCGCAGCGGTCATGCCATTACCGCCGGCGAAGTGGATGCCAAGACTCCGAGCAACCCATATGGGACTGGCCTTCTGGCAACGCAGACCGGCTACATCCGCAACCCGATTCCGGGGAATATTCTGAGCAACCTGGCCGGCTATACGCCCGATCCTGTCGGATCCAAGCTGCTCAGCTATTTTCCTGCGGCGAAAACGCCGGGCAATGTGCCCAACAACCTGGTTTTAGCCGGCGAGGCGCCCACGTATTGGAACGAGTACGGGATCAGGGTCGACCAGAATATCAACAGCAATAACAACGCTTATTTCCGTTACTCCTACAAGGAAGAAGCAAAGACCGGCGCTGCTGATAACTGGGGATCCGATCCGGCAGGCCAAGGCAACCAGCGGCCCAACAACCGCTGGGGCATGTGGGCGGGGCTTACGCATGTTTTCAGTCCCACCTTCACGATGAACATCACTTCGGGCGTCCAGATTTGGCATGAAACCTCTACCAATCAGTCGATCGGTTTCAACCCCTCGACGACTCTGGGACTACCGGCCTACGTCAATCAAGAGGACCCCTTGTTTCCGACGGTCAATTTCGGGAACGGTATCTCCCAACTGGGGCCATTCAGTGGAAACACAGAGGGGGTTAACAACCACGGACCTGTGGGCACAGTGGCGGTTGACCTGATCAAGTCGCTGGGAAAGAACACAGTCAACTTCGGGTTCATGGGTGTAGAGCAGGTCTTCGACCAGTACAACTATTACTCCGACTCCCTGACATTCGACGGCAACTACACGGGCGGACCGAATCCCCTGGCGGGAACACCAGGAGTCAGCTTCACCGGTAACGGAGTGGCTGAGGCGCTGCTCGGCGTGATGGACGGTGCAAGCGTGGGAACACCGACCACGCCCTATGTGTCGAATCATCTTTTTGGCGAGTATGTGCAGGACGATTGGAGAGCGACTCGCAATCTGACGCTTAACCTGGGCCTGCGCTATGAGATTCAGACTCCATTCACTTCGCGTCATAACGAGGGTTCGATCTTCAACCCGCAAGCGCTGAACCCGCTGAGCTATGTGGCAGGCGAGCCTCTGCTGGGTGCGCTCCAGTTCCTGGGGCCCGGCAACCGGTATATTTACAACCCGAACTACAAAAACATCGCGCCGCGCTTTGGCTTCTCGTATCAGGCAATTCCGAAGGCGGTAATTCACGGCGGATATGGAATTTTCTATCCGGAATCGGTTAGCAGCTCCGGCTCAATCGATACGGATGGCTTCACTGCGACAACCAACGCCAACCTAAGCCTGGACGGCGGAATTACTCCGAATCCGAATATCAGCACCAGCAATCCCTGGGGCGGCCAATACGCGCAGATTACCGGCAGCGCAAACGGCTCGTATCAACAAGACGGCAATAGCACGGGCGGAGTCTTTCGGAGCAACCCGTCTCCTTACGTTCAACAATGGCTGCTGGGCGTGCAATATGCCTTCACGCCGAGTGATGTGCTGGACGTGGACTACATCGGCAACCGCGGTGTTCGTATGGTTTCTCCTGGCTGGGAATACAACCAGCTGAATCCGAAGTATCTGCAGACCTATACCGCCAACCAGCTCGGCGCCCTGGCACCGAACCCGCTGGGTACGGCTTTGACCAACCTCACCAGTGCGACGAATGGGCAAGTCGCAGCAAGCAGCTGCTCCGGGTACAGTCTGGACTCGGCGACGATTCCGCTGGCTGATACTCTTCTGGCGTATCCGCAGTATTGCGGGGTAACCCAGGATGACGCGCCTCTGGGCCAATCCCTCTACAACAGCCTGCAGGTGACTTACAACCACCGCATCAGCAAAGGGCTTACCGCGCTGGTGTCTTACACCTATTCCAAGTTCCTGGATAACGTGGAGGGCAACAACGCATGGTCGTACAATGGAGCGGCGAACTGGGCCGCCACTGCAAACTACTACAACATCGCCGGCGAAAAGAGCGTGGACGCGGGCGATATTCCGCAGGCGCTGGTGGCCAGCTACAGCTATCAACTGCCCATCGGCCGCGGCAAGGCGGTGGGTTCGGGAATGAACCGCGTGGCGGATGCCGTGGTTGGCGGGTGGGAGCTTTCAGGAATCGCAGCCTTCAAAGACGGAATTCCGCTGAGCGTCTTTGGAAACCAGTGGAACTCCTACGGCGGCGATCCCAGGCCGGATGTCGTTGGGAATCCAAAACCGGCACATCAAACGATCAGCAGCACTGTGCCCAACTCCTGGGCGAACATCTCAGCTTTCGCCTATGCGCCGTATGGCAGTTTCGGCGATGCGCCGCGCTACCTCTCAAATCTTCGCGGACCGCATTACACAAACTGGGATAGCGCTCTTGAAAAGAACTGGAACATTGGAGAGAAGATGAGGGCTCAATTCCGCTTTGAGACCTTCAACTCCTTGAACCATCCAAACTTCTATGCCCCGGGACCTGGGAATATGAGTCTATATAGTCCCGCTAGCTTCGGTCTCATCACAACCGCGTTCCCGGGTAGAGTGGTGCAGTGGGCAGGAAAATTCTACTGGTAATCCATTCGTGAAGCATTGCGCCCAACTCCTGCTCGTCCTGCTGGCCGGATCCGTGATCGGATTCGGCCAGCAGGCGCCGGGCTCCCCACTTGAATCTCTGCTTGGCGAGGCTCAACAGGCTCAGACCGCGGGAGATTACGCGACTGCGGCGAGCGACTACAAGCAGGCAGTGAGGATCGAAGCCAACATGCCGCAGCTCTGGGCCAATCTCGGACTGATGCAACACGAGTCCGGAGACATTCCAGGAGCAATTGAGAGCTTTCAGCACGCCCGTCGTCTCGATCCTTCGTTATATGTGCCCAATCTTTTCCTGGGCATCGAATTCTCGCACCTTGGCAGGGCACAGGACGCGGTTCCCTATTTGCTGACTGCGGAAAAGTTGAACAAAAACGATCCGCAGGCGCCATTGGCGCTGGGCCGCACGTATGTTGCTCAGCGAAAATATGCGGCGGCTGCTAACCAGCTTGAACGCGCAACTTCTCTCGATCCGAAGCTGGGCCCTGCCTGGTTCACATTGGGCATCGCCCGCCTGGACGAGGTAGAAGAAGAGGCGCGCACGATGTCGGGGGAAGGCAAAGAGTCGCCGTATTCCGGCGCGCTCTATGCTGAGTCGCTGGCAAAACAGGGGCGATTCAGCGAAGCCGCGAGCCTTTATAAAACCCTGCTCGATGCCAAGGACCAGCCTCCTTGCCTGAGATCGGAACGGGGCTTTGCGCTTTTGAGGGCGCACGATCAGCAGGGAGCAAGTGCGGCATTTTCCGCGGAACGTGCGTTACATCCGGAATGCGGCCTGGCGATTCTGGGCCAGGCGAGACTGGCGCTGGATGGCAGCGAGCCGGCGCAGGCCGTTAAGCTGTTGAACGAATTGTGGGAGCGGGATCATGGCTTCGTGAAGTCCAATGCGGCCGTACTGCTCGAGGGATTGTCGGCCGAGAAGGCGTCGGCCGCAGCTGGCGCGTTGCTGATCGGCGCGCGCGGGGAATTGCCGGCCGATTTGCGCAGCGCGCTGATGGTCGCGTTCGATCTTTCGGACCAAGGGACAACAAATCCCAATGAGCCGCCGCCCGCAATGGCCGTGGCTGCTGCCGCGGCATCTGCCGGAACACGCCGCACGGCGGAGCAGGACTATGCGGCGGGGCAATTCGAGCAGTGCGCGCGCCGGGCCGAGGCTAGTCCTTCCCCGTTGAGCGCGGTGCAACTGCGCGTTCTGGCGACCTGCGCGTTTTTGACCGGCGACAATCAGCGGGCAACCGACGCAGCACGCGCCATACTGGCCCGAACGCCGCACTCCCTTGAAGGGCTTTACTGGTCGATTCAGTCCAACGAGCGGCTGGCATTTGAATCCTTGTCGCGGTTCCAGGATTTGGAGCCAGACTCTCCGCGAAGCCATGTTCTTTTGGGTGACATCTACCACCAACTGGAGCGGGAGGACGATGCGCAGGCCGAGTATGCGAAGGCGCTTGCACTTGCTCCCGGAGACCCGGCCGCCATGCTGGGCCTGGCCACCGTGTATCTGAGGAATAACAATTCCAAGGGCGCGATTGAGATTGCGCAAGCGGCGCTGCTGCGCAGCCCGGACGATCCGGAGCTGAACCTGATTGTGGCCGAGGCGCTGATAGGCCAGCGTCAGTACGCGGAGGCCGAGTCTTATGTGACCAAGAGTCTCAGCGCCAAGCCACAGATGCTTCCCCGTGTTCACGCGCTGATGGGGAAAGTGTACGCCGAGACCGGCAGAACGCAGGAGGCGATCAAACAACTCAAACTGGGAGAATCGAGCGACGAAGACGGCTCGATTCAGTACTTGCTTGCCCGCCTTTACCGCCAGATCGGAGACACCAAAGACGCAACCGATGCGATCAACCGCATGAAGGCGATCAAACAGCAGCGCGAGGATCGAGGTTACAAGCAGGTTCAGGATCCCGATCTGGCCCCGCTGGAATCGTCTGCCCACCAGCCCGGCGCGCCTTGACCTAGCACAGCTCATTTTTCTTCCTCATGGACATAGCCGCAAGAAATGCTTTGTTCCCAGGAGTCATTCATGCGCTTGAACCGCACTTTTAGAGCAGTTTTCCAGTTTGTAGACGGCATTTTCGGGGTCGTGCAATGTGTCTTTTTCCTAAGGAAAAAGCCACTCGGCGGTCGCGGCTTTGTCTGTGAGCGGCTGGAAAACTCCTGTACCGCAGTGATCCTCGCCATTTTTGCCTCTGCGATGCTCTGGTCGCAGTCAAATCAGACGACGTCGTCCTCAGAGTCGGCGGCGACCGCGCTGGCGAACGGAGTGGAAGTGCGCTCCGGTGGATTGCACGAACAAATCACGGCGTTACGCGATGA
>JASHYS010000017.1 GCA_030042915.1 Acidobacteriaceae bacterium | reverse complement strand
TGTTTTCTAATCCCTATTCCCCCTATTCCGCTGGGGTGGGGCTGTTCCCTGCTTTTTACACCTGGAACGACGACCCGCAACCGCAGGTCGACTTCACCTGGGGATTTTCGAATTTGAAGCCGGCGGCCTCCAGCGTTTCAACGTAATCCACAGTGCAGCCATTCAGGTACATGAGCGACGTGGCGTCGATAAACACTTTCAAATCATCGAAATTGAAGACCTTATCCATCATTCCGGCCTGGTTCTCGAAGGCCATCGAGTACTGAAAGCCCGAGCACCCTCCGCCCACCACGCCAATACGGAGCCCGGCCGGCAGCGGATCCTGAGTAGCCATAATCTCGCGCACCTTGGCAATCGCGGTGGGAGTCAGCACAAGCGGCGGCTTCTTCACGGTTTCCTGGGTGGGTGCGGTGGTTGTCGTGGCCATGGTCTCTCCTCTGGTGCCTGGAATATGGTGTCCTCTATCACTTTACCGTCCGGCGGACGCAGACACAAGTCCTTCAGAAGGGCACAGTCTTTAGATGCGCCCAATCCGGGCCGGTCGCGCAAAGTGCCCGGACCCGAAAATCCCCCCCGGCAGGCCCAAAAAGTCCCTTTGTTGTCATCAAAAAACGGTTCCCAAATTCACCATTTCGGGACTAACATATGCAGCCAGTAAGGGCCCCCTGTACGGCGTTTTAAGAAACAGCCTGGGGCGGTTGCCGGGAGTGCAGGGTCGTCGCTTCCTGTGGGTCGCGCCGGCTCGGCTTCGCGGCTTCGGCCTGAAGCATTTCCTAAAACGCAGAGACCGCGAGACCGCGTTCGTCCTCGACCCCGCAGTATCTGGGACCGCAAAATCGTTCGGGAGGTGCAGTGATGACACACGTCTCCATCGCCCTGTGGGCCATCTGGGCCGCATTTGTTCTCTTCTTGGCGGTTCTCTATCTTTACCGCTCCGGCCTGGCCCGCGACGAAGAGGATCAGATCTTCCTCGACGACTCGTTTGACCACGAGCGGGCTGCACAGGCGGTCATTGTGTCGAAAGTGGCAAAAGTGGAGCCGCTGCTGAAGGTGGCGCGCTGGCTGGTGCTGACCATGACGGCCGTAGTGATCGTTTATTACGTCCACGATATTCTGGCGCAGTTGGGCATGGTCAGATAGCGCCGCCGATCGCCCTTGCGTCAATTCTGCGCAAGGCGCACCCGCTCGACGCGCCGTCACGAAGCTGCGCGCCGGCCAGCGGTACCGCCGGCCCGATTCCTATTTGAACTGGCGGACCGCGTCGAGAATGTAGTAGACAATCACGATGGCCGACATGCCTGCAGCCAGGGCCAGCGTGGTCCGCTTCACCGGCTGAATCCTGTGCAGCCGTTCCGCGATCACTGTCTGCTCAACCTGCTCATGGGTCGAAGAGTCGGACAGAAACAGCTGGTCCTCTTCGTTCTTCCCCAGTCTTGCCGCATAAAGGCTCACCACGGCCATTGCCAGCACCAGGACGCCCCACACACTCCACAAAATGATTGCCATTCCATCCCTCCGGTGAAAATTTGCCCGCATCGCGACGCGCTCGCGTACCCTCCGCTCAGTGCGCGCGGATCGGGGCTTCCGACTGACCATCATAGGTCGAACGCGAGCCGCGGCAGGTGACGGGAATCACACAAAAACAGGACGTATACCGGATTGAAACACGCCGTAAGTCTTTCACGCGCAATGGGCCAGTTCGGAGCCCGGCCCGCTGTCTCCCGTCTGTCTGCTCTTGCATCGAGACATCGCGGAGAACAGGGCCGCTCGATTCATCGTCACAGTTCACGCGCAAGGGTGCACGGCACCCCTCCTTGGAATCCATATCGGCACGGGGGCGAGAAGAATCAGTCCACAATGCGCCCCCTATCGCTTATGGTTATCAAACAGAGGAAATTCACGATGTTCCTGGCTTCGCATGTGGCGCGCGTCCTCATCGCATCGGCGCTTTTGGCTCTCTCATTGCCTGTCTCCGCTGACCCGCTCACCGTCAAGACCGCGGGCGGCAAACTCCACGGCAAAACCATCAACGGCGGAAAGGTGCGCGCCTGGCTCGGCATCCCTTACGCCGCGCCGCCGGTGGGCGATCTGCGCTGGAGAGCGCCGCAGCCCGCCGCAAAATGGAAGGGCGAACGCGATGCCACGAAATTCGGCGCCCACTGCGCGCAGAATCAGGTCTTCGCCGACATGGTCTTCCAGGACTCGGGCGGCAGTGAGGACTGCCTCTTCCTGAACGTCTACTCGCCGGCGACGGCCAACGCCAAAAGCGCTCTGCCGGTCATGTTCTGGATCCATGGCGGCGGATTCTCAGGCGGATCAGCCGACGAGCCGCGCCACAACGGCGACTTTCTGCCGCTGAAGGGCGTCGTGCTGGTCACCATCAACTATCGGCTTGGCGTGTTTGGGTTCCTCGCCGCCACCAGCTTGGCCCGGGAAGCGAACGGCGCTGCGGGAAACTACGGATTGATGGACATGGTGGCCGCACTGCAGTGGGTAAAAGACAATATCCAGAAATTTGGCGGCGATGCGAACAACGTGACCATCTTCGGCGAGAGCGCCGGCTCGTTCGCAGTCAGCACGCTGATGGCGTCGCCCATGGCGCAGGGCTTGTTCCAGAAAGCCATCGGCGAAAGCGGCGGGGCCTTCGGCAATGGAACGCTGCATTACCAGTCGCTGGAAGACCGCATGGCCAAGGACGACAAGTGGGTGGCCGCGCTCAACGTCAACTCGCTGGAACAGTTGCGCGCCCTTCCCACGCAAACTCTTCTCGACGCCGCCAAAGCGCCGGGCACCGGCTTTCCACCCGACGTGGATGGAAAGCTGTTGACCGAGCCCGTTCCTGACACCTACGCCGCCGGCAAGCAGGCTCACCTTCCGCTACTGGCCGGCTGGAACGCCGACGAGGGCAGCTTCAGTGCGACCAGCGGCTTGACTGCGGCGCAATGGGAGACATCGGCCGGCACCATATTCAAAGACCGCGCCGCGGAGTTCCTCGCGCTCTATCCCGGCGCCACAGACGCGCAGGCATTGCGCTCGGCCATCGACTTCGCCAGCGATCAGTTCATCGCCTTGGGCACTTGGAAATGGCTTGAAGCGCAGCGCAAGAGCGGCAACGCGCCCGTTTACCGCTATCACTTCGAATTGGCAGCCACGCCCAGCAAGTTCCATCCCGGCACCTTCGCCTTCCACTCCGACGACATCGAGTATGTGTTTGGAACGCTCGATACGCGTCCGGGCTGGAACGTGCGGCCTGAGGACCGGACCCTGAGCGATGAGATGATGAGCTACTGGACCAACTTCGCCAAATCCGGCGACCCGAACGGAT
>JASHYS010000218.1 GCA_030042915.1 Acidobacteriaceae bacterium | reverse complement strand
GGGTATCTGGAGTGGGCTGGAGTGGCCGTATTCAAAAAGGCGTACAAGATTTACCGCGAGCGTGGCTACCGCCTGCGCCTTTTGTCGGCGGCCTTCCGCAATCACATGCACTGGAGCGAATTCATCGGCGGCGACGTGGTCATTTCGCCGCCCTGCGTGTGGCAAAAGCGCTACAACGAAAGCGACATCGAAGTCATCAACCGCATCGACACGCCGGTCGACCCGCGCATCGTCTCAACTCTGCTCGATAAATTCCCTGACTTTGCGCGCGCCTACAACGAAAACGGTCTCACGCCCGCCGAATTCGACACCTTTGGCTCCACGCGCCGCACCCTGCGCCAATTCATCGCCGCCTGCGCCGAGATGAACGCGATGGTGCGCGACATCATTCTGCCCAATCCCGACACGGAGTAGCAGAGAGCAAGGTAGCAGCCCACCCAGACAACAAGGTTCGGACACTGGCGACTCAGCAGGGAAGCGACGTCGAATTCCCGCCGCTCAGTTTAAAGCTGGACGAAACGTGTCGCACCGTAAATGAGGCCGAGCGTTAGAGCCGCGATTGCGACCTCGCCGATCGCACCCACTAGAAACGGCCGCACCCCCTGTTTGCCGAGTTCGCGCAGATTTGTCTTGAGCCCCACTCCCGCAAAAGTGAGTAGAAACGCCCACCGCGACAAATTCCCGAGGGCTGCGATCTGCGGCTTGGTGAAGATCGCGACCGAGGCGAGAAGAGAAATCAGCAGAAATCCGAGAACGAACTTGGGAAACTTGGCCCACAAGAATGAGGCCTTCTTGCCGATCTTGGCCGCCTGCCCTTTTGAGGCCCAATAGAGTGCATATCCCAGCACCACGAAGCCGATAAGCGCATTGCGGCAGGTCTTGGCGAGCACCGCCACTTTCCCGGCTGCGTCGGAATAGAGTGCGCCTGCGGCGGTGGCTTCGGCGGTGTTGTCGACGGCCAGGCCTGCCCAGAGCCCGTAGCCGCGGTCACTCAGGTGCAGGCTGTGCCCGATGAGCGGAAAGACGAAGAGCGAGATGGCCCCTAACGCGAGGATGGCCCCAATGGCGTAGGAGGAGTCCTCCTCATCGGCGTCAATGGCGCCCTGCGTTGCGATGATGGCGGAGACTCCGCAGATCGACGAACCCACCGCCAGGAGGGTCGTCAATTTGGGACGCAGCTTGAACGCGCGCCCCAGCAGCGTCATAAACGTGAGCGACAACGCGATCTCGATGAGGACAAGCGCGAGCGAAAGACCACCTAAGCGCAGCACGTCTCCGATGAGAAAGCGCGCGCCCAGCAAAACGATGCCTGCCTTCAGCCAGAATTCGTATGTGGCCACGCCGGCCCGGAACAGGGCCGGAACTCCGACGGTGTTGGAGATAACCAGCCCGATGAGGATGGCCCACAGCACGTACTCGATGTTGGGAAGGACGAGGTGATGGGCCTTACCATAGCGAGCGATGAATTGTTCGATGAACTTGCCGGCAAACCCCACCGCGGCCAGCAGCAGGATGCCGGGAACAAGCGCGAAGGCACGCCCCGGCCAGGAAAGCGGCCGCGCCTGCGGAAGCGAAATTGAATCGGCCATTGGAGTTTTCCTTTCCGTTATCCCTACCAGGGCACTGCTTTCAGCACGCCGGCGCGAATCAACAAGGCTGCCAGAAGGGCAACGATGACCGCCCAGCTATCGAGTGAGAGGTGGAACTTCGATGGAGAATGAGGCTCAGGCATTGGAACATGCTCCTTGCATTGAGACTTGTGAGGGGAATCGACGTTTCAGACCGAAACGAAGAGCCGGAACTAGCGACAACAACAGGCGGAGGGCCTGGACCCTGCATGGGAGAGCGCGGATTGAACGCAGGGATTCATCGCTGTCCACTTTGTAGCATGACGGTACGCGAAGCGCAAGCCTGGCCTCTGCGCCAATTTATCGCTACCTTCGTAGATTTGTAGGGATGAGTAGGGATGGGGAATAGGCGGATTTTAGCGGGTCACTCAGATCAGTGAGTAATGCACCTGTTGCGGCGCAACAGAGATAGAGTCGCGAGACCGAGAATCAGCAGAACTCCCGCCACAATCTCCAGCAACATCCAAACCGGAACGGAATGGCCGTTCAGTCCAACCCAGGAAGCGCGTCCGAAAAACATCCCTGCAATTCCAAATCCAACCCCGAAGATAGCGAGCATCGTCCCAACCATTCGCATAGCGTTTCTCGCGTCACCTTGTGCGGTCCCAGCCCGCTTTTCCCATTGGCTACTGGCTGCTCCCTATTCGCTGCCTTATTTGATCCACATCTGCGGATGGCTCGTCGACACGGCACTCAGCCCCTGCGCCAGAAGGTCTTCCACTTCCTTCATGGTTTGAATCAGCCCGCCGCCGACTACCGGCAAATCGGGCGAGACCGAACGTACTCGATCCAACATCTTGGGCGCCACCATGGCAGGCAAAATTTCCAGCGCGTGCACCTGCGTGTTCTTCAACTGGTTGGTGATGGTGTCCATAGCGCCGCTGTCGAGCAGGAAAGTGCGCTGCACGGCATAGAGCCCGATGGAAAGCGCGTGACGCAGCGGATCGAGATGCGTGGAGATGATGCCGCGCGCACCCACACGCTTCAAGTAGTTCACCGCGAATTTGTCGCGCGAGAATCCATTCAGCAGATCGAGATTGACAATGGGAATCTTGCTGG
>JASHYS010000217.1 GCA_030042915.1 Acidobacteriaceae bacterium | reverse complement strand
GGCCAACAGGGCGGGCCGCTGGTGCACATTGTGGCGGCCAAGGCAGTGGCACTGGGCGAGGCGCTGCGGCCTGAGTTTCGCGACTACGCCGCGCAAATCGTCGCCAACGCCAAAGCGCTTGCCGATGGGCTGCGCGCCGCAGGGTTCCGGTTGGTCTCCGGGGGGACCGATAACCACCTCATGCTGGTGGACGTTTTCGAAAAAGGCATTCTCGGCTCCGACGCCGAGCTGGCTCTGGGCAAGGCCGGCATTACCGTGAACAAGAACTCCATCCCATGGGACACCAATCCGCCGCTCAAGCCATCGGGGATCCGCGTGGGCACGCCTGCACTTACCACGCGCGGCATGAAAGAAGCGGAAATGCGCCAGATTGCCGTGTGGATCGCGCGTGCCCTGGAACAGCGCGATGACGACACCGCTCTCGCGCGCATTCATGGAGAAGTGACGGAGTTAGCCAACCAATTTCCTCTTTATGCCTGGCGCCGCGCGCCGGTCACCGTACACGCCTGAGCAGCGCAGGAGCCAGAGGTGCTTCGCGGGCGCTCAAGAAAAATTTAAGTGCCCGACGGCGCCTCGGTGTGCAAGAATTCCCAGTGCAGGCAGTTGTGACTACCCGCCCGGGAGAAGTCCACTTTACCCTCCGTTTTCTTCCTACGGGTTTTGAGGAGGAATCGATGAAATTCATGCACATCGCTTTCGCGGCGTTGCTCGTCTTCGCTGTACCAGCCATCGCGCAACAAAAGTCCGGTGGACATCCCGCGCCTCCGGCGCACGGACCTACGGCCTATCACGGCACGCCACAGGCGCCGAACACTCACCGTAACCTTTCCGATCAGCCCGGCCATCCCAACGCACCGCACGTCGACAATGGCAAGTGGGTGGGCCATGACACCGGTCCCAACGATCCGCGCTACCATCTCACGCAGCCCTGGGCGCATGGCCACTTTACCGGCGGCTTTGGCCCCGCGCACGTCTGGCACCTGGCCGGCGGCGGTCCCAACCGCTTCTGGTTCAACGGATGGTACTGGTCAGTTGCGGCGGCCGACATCGCCTACTGCGATGGCTGGCTTTGGGGCTCCGATGAAATCATCATCTATGACGATCCGGATCATATCGGCTGGTACCTGGCCTACAACGTGCGCCTGGGCACCTATGTTCACGTAATGTACCTTGGGTAAGCTACGGCTTTGATCGGCGGACTATCTTCTGCGTAACCGAAGATATCCGCCGCTCGAAGAAGCGATTTGAAAGCTCGGGGAGCCGAAGGTTGATGGCGGATCGGCGAGTTAGAACTTAGTCGCGCAGGTGTTACTTGCAGTACGCGAAGTCCCCGCGTTGCGGGCCAACGGAATCGGACTTCTAAGTCACGAAAATAGTTTGACTACGGGCAGTCCGAGGCGGATTTTACGAGTTATTCTTAATCTATGGCGATAGAACAGATTCTTTCTCAAATAGACTCAGAGATCGCAAGACTAACCCAAGCGCGCAAGATTCTTGCCAGCATTGGAACCGGAACCAACGGCGCATCCAAAGCCGCCTCAAAAGCCAAGCCCAGAAAGAAACGCGTCCTGAGCGCTGAAGCGCGCAAGCGAATTGCCGACGCACAGCGCAGGCGGTGGGCCGCTGTGCACGCCAAGGCCAGGAAGAAGGCATAAGCGAACGAAATGGACTACATTTGACTTCGTCGGCCGCAAGATAAGCGGCCTGCGAGAGTGAGCGTCCGTCCCGCAATGGCCCGGCCCCGCTCAGGTCATCACCAGCATGCGTGGCTCGGTCATCTCCGCAATCGCGCTGCGCACGCCTTCGCGGCCCAGCCCCGACTCTTTGACTCCGCCATAGGGCATCGGATCCAGGCGCCAGGTGGGCGTGTCGCCGACGATGAGCGTACCCACCTCCAGTTCGCGATAGGCGGTAAGGATGCGGCCGGAGTCGCGCGTCAGCAGTCCCGCCTGCAATCCGTACCGCGAGTGGTTCACGGCCGAGAGCGCCTCTTCGAAGTCGTCGTACGGCTCAATCATCATCACCGGCCCGAAGACCTCCTCGTCGCGAATCTTCATGCCCGGCTTGGTGGCGGACAGGATCGCCGGAGTGACGACCGATCCATTGCGCTCGCCGCCGGCCACCAGTTTGGCGCCGGCCTGCACAGCCTCCTTGATCCATGCTTCCACGCGCTCCGCATCGCTGGGGCGGATCATTGGACCCACCTCAGTGGCCTCGTGCGTGGGATCGCCGGCCACCATCTTCGCCGCGTGATCCACCACTTTCCAGGTGAAGGTCTGGAAGATGTTCCGCTCAACAAACACGCGCTGCACACTGATGCACGACTGTCCTGCAAAGTTGAAGGCCGCATGCGCCGTGCGCAATGCCGCGTCGTCCAGGTCCTTCCAGTCACTGTGCACCACCAGCGCGGCGTTCCCGCCCAGCTCGAGCAGCACGCGTTTGCGGCCGGAATGGGCTTTCAGCTCCCAGCCCACCGCGGCCGACCCTGTAAAGCTCACCAGCTTGACGCGATCTTCTTTTTCCGCCAGCCATGCGGTATCGGCGTTGTCCAGCGGCATCACGGCCAGCGCCTCCTCAGGCCAGCCCGCCTTCAGAATCAGCTCACCCAGAGCCAGCGCGGTAAACGGAGTTTGCGGCGCGGGCTTCACAATCAGCGGGCAGCCGGCAGCTATGGCCGGCGCGGCCTTGTGCGCCACCAGGATCAGCGGAAAATTGAAGGGTGTAATGGCCAGAACCGGGCCCACTGGAAAGCGCTGCACGATTCCCCAGCGGCCCTCGTTGCCCTCAGTCAGGTCCAGCGGAATGGTTTCGCCGCCCAGCCGCACCGCCTCCTCGGCCGCGGTTTTGAAGATGAGCACGGCGCGATCCACCTCGATCCGCGCCAGCCGCACTGGCTTGCCCGCCTCGGCTACGATCAGTTGTGCGAACCGCTCCTTCTGCTCGATCAGAGCCGCCGCCACGTCTTCAAGGATTTCGCGGCGTTTCCACCGCGGCAAAGCGCGCGTGCGCCGCAAACTGGCTGCCGCATGGTTCACGGCCTGGCGTGCGTCGGCCCGCGTGGCCACGGTCACGCGTCCCACCAGCCCCTGATCCCAGGGCGAGCGCACCTCCAGCGCTTCGCCTTCACTCCATTCCTTGCCGCACAGCAGGAATCCGGTCTGCGTTCCGGGACGCATCTTCATGGCTTGACTCCCGTCAGGATGAGTGTACGCCCTTGATGGTAAAGGGCTCCCCCTCGGTGCCGGCGGCTTTTGGCCGCCCCGCGCTCGGCCTGAGATCCTCGCTCCGGTTCCGCGCAAGAGCCGCCCCGGGGGTAAACAATTCGCTTACTCTAAGCGCCGCCCATGAGGTATAGTGTCTCAATCTTCAAACGCGCTCCCCCTGAAACCCACAGCAGGTCCATGAAAGGGAACTAACTATGCCTGACCCAGCGAACACACCAGCCGTTCCTCAGCCCGCGGGAGCACCTCCACAAAAATCCTCCGGCGCCTTAAAGATCGTTCTCATCATCGTGGGAATCTTTGTCGTTCTGGGCATGCTCGTAGTCGGCGTGATCGGCTACGGATTCTGGCGCATCTCCAGGACCGTTCACAAGAGCGCCAATGGCCAATACACCGTCAGCACGCCCGGCGGCGCCATCACCGCCAGCACCGCGCAGCCGGTCACTGCGAGCGAGCTGGGCATCGCCATCTATCCCGGCGCCACGCAGGGCAAAGGAACCCTGCACATGACCGTCGCCGGAAAGTCCATGGTCACCGCCAACTTTCTCACATCGGACTCCCCAGACAAGGTCATGGCCTTCTACAAGGACCAGGCCGGCCCGAATGCTGAGGTGATGACAACCGACACGGGCGGATACATCAATGTGAACAATGGCAGCGACTCGATCACCATCACCGTCGTGCAGCAAGCCAACCAGAACAACGGTGAAACGCAGATCACCATCGTCCACACCACGGGAAGTTAGCGTCGCTCACGCCAGGGCAAAGGCTGCCTTGCGGCGAATGGCGACGACGGTGATGTCATCGGCTGGCCAAATTGCCTGGCCGCGGCATGGAATCCCTCCGGCGCGCTCGGCCACTCATGCTCGCAAAAGATACCGCGCGCGCAGATCCTCGCCGTACCACATGATGTAGTTCGTGCCCCAGCAGTTGTTGAATAGGCACGAATGGATTCCCTTGCTCAAATCGGGCTGCTCGTTCGAGAAGAGCAGCGGGTCGCGCTCGCCCAGCGCCACCACGGGTGCATCCAGCGTGTCCACGGTAAAGGCGCCGGCGCCGTGCTGGTAACGGAATCCTTGTTGCAGGCAGTGCATGTGCCGATTTCCGGATGCGACGACTTCGAAGGGCGAAATCCATTGGCCCGACTTGTCGAGCTTCCAGGCCTTCGCATCCTCAACCACCGGATTGAAGGTGAGCCACAGCGCCTCAGGCATGCGCGTGGCAGGCTTGCCGAACCAGGAAACCGCGATGTGAATAGCGGGATCGCTTTTTGGAAGCACAAGTTCCACAAACACGTGGCGCGGAAACGCGGCGCGGCCCGATGTGAACGCTGGGCCGTCGTTGAACTGCGGCGCAATCAGAATTCGATGCGCATCGCCCGACTCCTCAACGCTCACCTGGACGGAACTTGGCTGCCATTCCTGGCGTCGTGCACCAAACCGCTCGATATTCGGCTTGCCGAAGTCTTTCGCAGCCCAGTCGGCCTTCGTCGTCAGGTAACTTGCCTGATAATGCTGGTAATCATCCGCGGAAAGCGTCTGGTATGTAAGCAGCGCAACAGGATTCTTCTCGCTCGCCCATTCGCGTCCAGTGGATTTGTTGCGAAGCTCGACGATGGCGCCCGTGGTCCCGTGGATCTTCAAGACAAAGTGCTCCGTGTCGATTGGCTTTTTCACCGCGTGCGGCGAAACGGGTTCGTGAGCTGCTACTGGCCACACCGGTCTCAAGCCCTCAATCGCCAGTTGCGCTTCCTCTTTCAGCGCCTCGGGCAAAGTCGCAACCCCGTCCAACAAATCCTGGCGCTTTTCGATCCAGCTGAATTCCACAACCATGTAGCTCTTGGTGTCGAGCATGCGCGCCAGGTCGGCCGGAATGTAGTTATCGAAATCGAGCCACGTCTTGGTATCCGTGCCCCATGTGTGCTCCGCCTCAAGCAATACGTGCCTGAGCAACTGCAAATCCGCCGCATCGCCCACACTCAGCAAACCCTTCGCGATCCACGCCTCGCGCAGCCGTGAGATCTCGCGGTACCGCGCCACCTTGAGCGGATCGCTGGCGCAGCCATAAATCCACGTGTCGCCGATCTCCGCATTTACCACCGGCAGCTTGTCGTGGAAGGGGGCAAGCGTATTGGCCATCTCGCTCAAATTCGCGGCTTCGATCTCCGCATTCGGGAATCGCGCCGCCAGCGCCGCATGAACCTTGTCAATTTCATCCAGAGTATGCGGCCCGCTGTTGTCACCGCGCACCTCGGTGACCAAAGCAAGATCCGCGCCGGGAACCACCGCCGTGCCGCCGTACTCGTGGTGGTACATCATGGCCAGGCTCGCGCCTGCCGGGTCCTTCCATAAGAAAATCGGCGGCAGCTCGGCAGGCGTTGAGCCGCCATTCACGCCGATCTCAAGAAACGTGACGCCATGTTTCGCCAGCGGCCCAATGATCCCGCGCGTGTGCCCGGGCACATCGGTCATTTTGGCGCCCGTCGACACTTTTCCAAAGCGCTGGTCCAGCGACCGCGCCAGCGCCAGGCTGCCTTCGATCATGGAAGGCGCGAGCATTTCTGTCTGCCACGTGAACGGCAGCGCGTGCCACGCAATGTCGCCGCGCGCAATCGCCCGCTCCATGGTCTTGCGCTCGCCAGTGCCGGCCTGCTCCAGGTACTCGTAAAGCAGCCACGAGCCCGTCGTCCACACGTAGCGCCGTTTCCCACCCGCGTTGGCCGCTCGGGCTACCTCGATCGCCTGCGGGAAGTACTGGTTGAAGTATTTATGAACGACGTTGTATTGCGTATCGATGAATCCCGCGTCGAAGTGGCACTTGAACATCACCAGCACGCGCTTCACGGTCTCGTCAGCCTGCGCCGGCCCCTGGGCGAATGCCCACTCGGGCCGCAGCGCCATTCCCGC